>CAMAUH010000308.1 GCA_945861365.1 Candidatus Kuenenia stuttgartensis | reverse complement strand
CGAGCGAACCATCCTCGTACTCGCCGGTGCGCAGGTAGATCTTGTGGCCGCCGACCACGGCCTTCTGCGTGTAACCAGCGCGGCGGTTGGGCAGGCGGCGGCGCTTGGCGATGTAGCGGTGCACGACGCGTTCGGTGATGCGCGCGGCCATCGCGTGCGCTTCCGGCGTGATCGCGGCCGACGTCTCGCTGCCGTGATCGCTCGAGCTGGTGTCGTCCTCGACGGTCGAGCTGAGCGGCTGGCTCAGCTTGCTGCCATCGCGATACAGAGCGACCGCCTTCAGCATCAGCTTCCAGCCGAGCTTGTAGGCGTCCTTCACGTCGTCGAGCGAGGCGTCGATCGGCATGTTGATGGTCTTGCTGATCGCGCCGCTGATGAACGGCTGGACCGAGGCCATCATGTGCAGGTGCGCCGCGTACGGGATGTAGCGCTGGCCGCGGCGGCCGCACCGGTTGGCGCAGTCGAACACCGGCAGGTGCGCGTCCTTCAGGTGCGGCGCCCCTTCGACGGTCATCGTGCCGCAGACGTAGTCGTTGGCCGCGAGGATGTCCGCCTTGCTGAAACCCAGGTGCTTCAGCAGGTCGAAGCTCCAGTCCTTCAACTGCGCTTCGGTGAGCCCGAGCTTCGTCTTCAGGAACTCCTCGCCGAGCATGCCCTTGTTGAACGCGAAGCTGATGTCGAACGCGCCTTCGAGCGCCTTCTCGATCTTCTGCAGCGCGGCGTCGTCGAAACCGCGAGCCGCCAGCGTCTCGTGGTTGATCGCGGGAGCACCGGCGAGGGTCTTGCGGCCCACGACCCAGGCCAGGATGTCGTCGACCTGCGACGGCGAGTAGCCGAGCTTCTTCAGAGCCGGCGCGATGCTGAGGTTGGCGATCTTGAAGTAGCCGCCACCGGCCAGCTTCTTGAACTTCACCAGGGCGAAGTCCGGCTCGACACCGGTGGTGTCGCAGTCCATCAGCAGACCGATCGTGCCGGTCGGCGCGATGCAGGTGACCTGCGCGTTGCGGAAGCCGTGCTTCTCGCCGAGCGACAAGGCGCGGTCCCAGCACTCGCGGCTGGTCTCGAGCAGCTCGGGCGGGCACTGCTGCGGGTCGATGCCGACCGGCGTGACGCTGAGGCCCTCGTATTCGGAGACCGACGCGTTGTAGGCCGCGCGGCGGTGGTTGCGGATCACGCGCAGCATCGACTCGCGGTTGCGGTCGTAGGTCGGGAAGGTGCCGAGCTCCTTCGCCATCTCCGCCGACGTCGCGTAGGACTCACCGCACAGGATCGCCGACAGCGCGCCGGCGATGGTGTAGGCCTTCGGCGAGGCGTAGGGGATGCCCTGCCGCATCAGGATGGTGCCCAGGTTGGCGTAGCCGAGTCCGAGCGTGCGGAACTGGTAGCTCTTCAGCGCGATCTCGCGGCTCGGGAAGCTGGCCATCAGCACCGAGATCTCGAGCACGATCGTCCACAGGCGCGCGGCGTGCTTGTAGCCCTCGATGTCGAAGGTGCCGTCCTCGTGCAGGAACTTGGCGAGGTTGATCGACGCCAGGTTGCAGGCCGTGTCGTCGAGGAACATGTACTCGCTGCACGGGTTGCTGGCATTGATGCGCCCGTCGGCCGGGCACGTGTGCCACTCGTTGATCGTGGTGTCGTACTGCACACCCGGATCCGCGCACGCCCATGCCGCGTAGGCGACCTTGTCCCACAGCTCGCGCGCGTCAACTTCCTTGGCGACGCCGCGGTCGGTGCGCCGGATCAGGCGCCACTTGCCGTTCTGCTCGACGGTGCGGAAGAACTCGTTGGGCACACGCACCGAGTTGTTCGAGTTCTGGCCGGAGACCGTGCTGTAGCCCTCACCGTCCCAATCGGTGGTGTACTCCGTGACGTCGATGGCCTTCAGACCCTGGCCGCCGAGTTGCACGGCGCGATGCACGTAGCTGTCCGGGATGCCCGCCGAGCGCGCCTCGCTGAGTGCGGCGCGCAGCCGGTCGTTGTCGCGCGGGACCGCGACCACGGTGGTCGAGCCGTCGGCACTCGTCACGTGGCAGGCGTTGACGACGTTGTTCAGGTGGCGACGGATCAGCCGGCTGCCGGTCACCAGCGCGGCGACCTTCTGTTCTTCGATGACCTTCCACGACACGAACGTCTCGATGTCCGGGTGGTCGAGGTCGAGACAGACCATCTTCGCGGCGCGGCGCGTCGTGCCGCCCGACTTGATGGCGCCGGCCGCGCGGTCGCCGATCTTCAGGAAGCTCATCAGGCCGGAGCTCTTGCCGCCGCCCGACAGCGGCTCGTTCTCCCCGCGCAACTGCGAGAAGTTGCTGCCGGTGCCGGAGCCGTACTTGAACAGGCGCGCCTCGCGCGTCCAGAGATCCATGATGCCGCCCTCGTTGACGAGGTCGTCGGTCACGGCCTGGATGAAGCACGCGTGCGGCTGCGGCCGCTCATAGGCGTTCCGGCTCTTCATCAGCTTGGGCTCCTTGCCCTCGCTGGCGGGATCCACGAACCAGTGGCCCTGGGCCGGCCCGGTGATGCCGTAGGCGTAGTGCAGGCCGGTGTTGAACCACTGCGGGGAGTTGGGGGCGGCGTGCTGGGCCGCGAGCATGTGGCACAACTCCTCCTCGAAGGCCTGGGCGTCGTCGGCGCCATCGAAGTAGCCGTACTCTTCGCCCCAGTGACGCCAGCAGCCGGCGAGGCGGTGGAAGACCTGGCGGGCATCGTGCTCGCCGCCGAGCACGGGGTTGCCGTGGTCATCGGTCAGCAGCTTGCCGTCGTTGCCGCGTTGCGGCACGCCGGCCTTGCGGAAGTACTTCTGCGCCAGGATGTCGACAGCGACCTGCGTCCAGTGCGCAGGAACATCGATGTCGCGAGCCTCGAACACGAGCGAACCGTTCGTGTTGCGAATCTCCGAGTGACGCTTGCCGAACGGGATGCCTTCGTAGGGCGACTTGCCTTTGACCGTGAACCGACGATTGATCTTCACGCGACTTCCTCCTCAACGGGTGGCACCGCCACCGCCTGTTTGCCTGGGACGACCGAATTGCCTGAATCGACTGCCTGACTGCGGGATCCTGGCGAGTTGCTGCCCTGCTGCGATCGCACCACGGTCCGCACGTGTTCCCACTGGCGCTGGCTACCGGATTGCATGGATCCGGCAACCAGCTGTCGCGGCTGACCGTCCGCGAAGACCCAGGGCGCCATCAGTTGCCGACATCGTGTAGGTGGCGTCTGGACGCGCGAGGGCGACGCCAAGGAGGGGGTGCTGAACGCTCGAAGCGAACAGCCGCGAACACGATGGGACTGATGACCACTGCCTGAGCGCAATGGTTCGGTGCTGAGCGCACCGACGAGTGACCGTAGAACTGGCAGAGAGCTTGGCTCGGGAACGCGACCAACGTTCCGATCCCCTGTGACGCAGGTGCCGACACGCGCTGCTCCGACGAGGGTCGTAGGAGGCAGGGTGGCGGGGGAGCCGTGCGCCGCAGGGATCCACTAGATATTGGGTGCCGAAACAGCCTGCAACCAAGCGGTAGCGAAAAGCAGCCATCCGGGCACACATGGCGCAAGGCCTGGAATCGGCTACAGATTCGCAAAGCAGCGATGCGCGGGACCGTGCAGGTGGGTCACCGTTTCGCGGGTTCCGGCAGCCGGCAACCGATCGCTTGCGGATGCGGTTTCGGCACGAACTTGCCAGCGAGCCCGGTGATCACGGCGTTGGCGAGGTCCGTGTCGTGGGCGGCCGCCCGCCGGGAGCCGAGCGCCTCCCACTGGTCGTCGATCCGGCCGCAGTAGGCGAGCCCATCGGCGGTGAGGACGACGGCCTCTGGCGTGCGCTGCACGCCAAGGCGTTGTGCGAGCAGGTGTTCTGGATCCAGCAGGACGGTGCCCGGCAGGTCATAGGCCGCCCGGTGTTCGCGGGCGGCGCGCGACGACAGGTCTGGATCGACGTGGACCAGGAACAGGCGCACCGGCTGTTCGCGCCAACGCGTCGCCAGCTCCCGCAGGGTCGGCGCGTAGCTGTTGGCGATCGGGCACTCCTGGCTGAGGAACACGAGCACGTGCACCGCCCCCTTGGCGACCTCGAGCGGGGCATGCGCCGAGCCGTCGACGTCGAGCACTGGCACCAGGATCGCTTCGCCGGTGCAAGCGCCGAGCGACAGCAGGACCAGCAGCCGTGCAGCAGCCGTGCGGCAGTTCATTTGCCGCCGTTGCCGCCACGGCCCGAGCCGCCGCCGGTGCCACCCGGTTGGCCACCGAAGCCGCGCCCCAGTTCCCCGAGCAGCTCGCTGATGGACCGGGCTTCCTCTTTGGACAGGCTGCCGTCCTTGTCCTTGTCGAGCCGGTCGAAGAACATCGCCAGGTTGCGCGGCACCTCGTCCTTGCTGAGCTTGCCGTCGCGGTTCTTGTCGTAGTTGTCGAACTGGGAGTCCACGCGCTCTTGCACCTGCGCGGTGGCGCGCTCGACGTTCTTCTTGCCGACCGCTGCCAGCAGCACCTCGAGGTCCTTCTCGTCCTTGGGGACCACGAACACGGTCACGCTGCCCATCTCGTCGGTGGTCTCGCGGCCCCAGCGCACGCGCTTGGGCGGCTTGTTGGGGTTGTTCGGGTTCTGCTTGCTGTTGTCGTAGCGCAACTCGGCACGCAGCATCGAGCCCTTGGCCAGTGGCACCAGTTCCTTGAACGTGTAGCGATTCTGCCAGTCGAAGTCCCAGCGCTTGATGCGCAGCAGGGGGGTCTCCTGGCCCTTCGCCGCCTCGGCGAACATCTGCACCGACGTGCACAGCATGTGGGCGTGCCCGCCGACCGACACGGCCTCGACGTCGCACGGCAGCTCGAACGAGTCCTTCAGCCGGTAGTCGGCTTCGCCGGCCGGGATGTCGAGGTTGGACGTGAAGCCGAAGAAGGGCGGCAGCTGGATGGTGACCAGCGTGCGGGTCGGGGCCTGGTCGGAGAAGTGCAGGCCGATCACGGTCTGTTCCTTCTCCTTCTTGCCGGCTGGATGCAGGTGGCTCTGCAGGATCAGGTCGCTGCCCTTCGGCAGCTTGATCGCGAGCCCCGCCGGCAGGTGCTCGGGCATGCCACCGACGGCCCAGCTGCCGATCATCGGGGCGCGCCGCAGCTGCATGCCGGAGAAGCCGGGGCGGCCGTCCTTGCCCTCCATGCCCTGGCCCTCCCGCTGCTCATCGAGGAACACCAGCACGTGGTGCAGCACCGAGCGCGCCGAGGGGCGCACTTCGATCGCCGTGATCCACTTGTCCTCGGTGAGGCCGATCGGGATCGCGAAGTTGCGGTAGATGTCGCGGCCGCTCGCCGGCACCTCGAAGGCGCCGGAGGTCTTCACGATCAGGTCCGGCTCCCCGAGCTGCCAGCCACTGGCGAACTCGGGCAGCTTCGGCAGCTTGTCCGCAGGCCCCTCGGGCATGCCGCCATCGACCCAGCGCTTGATGGTCGCGATCTGCGCGTCGGTGAGCCGCAGGTCGTTGCGGAACGAGCCATAGCCGGGTTCCGGGTGCCACGGTGGCATGTAGCG
>CAMAUH010000307.1 GCA_945861365.1 Candidatus Kuenenia stuttgartensis | reverse complement strand
CGTGTGGCCATCGGGCGTGAGCAGGACCGAAGTCATCAGGCCCAAGCTGCCGAAACCCTGGGCGACGCTGTCCGACTGCACGTCGCCGTCGTAGTTCTTGCAGGCCCACACGAAGCCGCCTTCCCACTTCAGCGCCGACGCGACCATGTCGTCGATCAGGCGGTGCTCGTAGGTGATGCCCTTCGCCTTGAACTTGTCGGCGAACTCCTGGTCGAACACCTGCTGGAACAGGTCTTTGAACCGGCCGTCGTACTTCTTGAGAATCGTGTTCTTGGTGCTGAGGTACACCGGCCAGCCGCGCTCGAGCCCGTAGTTGAAGGAGCTGCGGGCGAACCCGACGATCTGCTCGTCGAGGTTGTACATCGCCATCGCGACACCGCCGGCCGGGAAGTCGAACACCTTGTGCTCGATCTTCTTCCCGTCCTTGCCCTCGAACGTGATCGTCAGCTTGCCAGCACCCGGCACCACGAAGTCGGTCGCGCGGTACTGGTCGCCGTAGGCGTGGCGGCCGATGACGATCGGCTTGGTCCAGCCCGGCACCAGGCGCGGCACGTTCTTGCAGATGATCGGTTCGCGGAAGATCGTCCCGCCGACGATGTTGCGGATCGTGCCGTTCGGCGACTTCCACATCTCCTTGAGCTTGAACTCCTGCACGCGCGCCTCGTCGGGCGTGATGGTCGCGCACTTGACGGCGACGCCGTACTGCTTGGTGGCGTTGGCCGAATCGATCGTCACCTGGTCGTTCGTCGCATCGCGGTGCTCGATGCCGAGGTCGAAGTACTTCAGGTCGATGTCGAGGTAGGGAAGGATCAGTTTCTCTTTGATGAACTTCCAGATGATGCGCGTCATCTCGTCGCCATCCATCTCGACGACGGGGTTCTTGACCTTGATCTTGCTCATGCGGAAGTGCTAGCCAGCGGAGGCCAGCGCGGCAAGGCATTGCATTTTCGGGCGCGAGACGGGGTGCGGCACTGTCGCGTCGGGCCCGCACAGCCGCGATGATGCGCGGCCCGGCATGGACGACCCCCGGCAACCCCCACCACCTTCCGACAGCGACTTCGAACACGAGGTCATGGCGCAATGCGTCGAAGCGTGGCAGCAGGGCGGCAACGCCGCCGTCGAGGCCGTGCTGGCGCAGCATCCGGCGCTGGCCGGGCGCCTGCGCGAACGGCTGGCGAAGCTCGAACGCGCTGGCCTGCTGGGCCCGACCGACGATGCCCCGGCCGAGATCCCCGAGCAGCTCGGCGAGTTCAAGCTGCTGAAGCGGCTCGGCAGCGGCGGCATGGGCGTCGTGTTCCTGGCCGAACAGCTGACGCTCGGCCGCACCGTGGCATTGAAGCTGGTGCGCCCGGAGCAGCGCTTCTTCCCCGGCGCGCGCGAACGCTTCCGCCGCGAGGTCGAGGCGGTCGCCCGCCTCGGCGACGCCGGCATCGTGCCGATCTACAGCGTCGGCACCGACCAGGGCATCGACTTCTTCGCGATGGAGTACGTGCGCGGCGCGTCGCTCGGCGATGCGCTCGCTGCCGTGCACGGCACGCCGGTGGCGCAGCTGGCCGGCCGCGACCTCGCAGTGGTCGCCGCCGCGCGCGCCGAGACGCCGCTGCCGAGCCAGCTCGCCGAGGTCTTCGCCGGCACCTGGGTGCAGGCCTGCTGCCGCGTCGTCGCGCGCATGGCGCGGGCCGCGCACCACGCGCACGAACGCGGCGTCGTGCACCGCGACCTGAAGCCGAACAACACGATGGTGACGCCGGACGGCCGCGTGCTGCTGCTCGACTTCGGCCTCGCCGCCGCATCGGGTGCGGCGCGCATCACGCGCAGCGGCGCGCAACTCGGCACGCTGCACTACATGGCGCCCGAGCAACTGCTCGACGGCGCCGTCGATGCGCGCACCGACGTCTACGCGCTCGGCGTGACGCTGCACGAACTGCTGGCGTTGCGTTCGCCGTTCCACGCCGAATCGGCCGAAGGGCTGCGGCAGCAGATCCTGCACGGCACCGCCGCCCCGCTGCTGACCGCCAATCCCGAGGTGCCGCGCGACGTGCAGACACTGGTCGCCGTCGCGATGGACCGCGACCCGGCGCGCCGCTTCGCCAGCGCGCAGGCGTTCGCCGACGACCTCGAGCGCTTCCTGCAGCATCGGCCGATCCAGGCCCGCCCGATCGGCGTCTGGCTGCGCAGCGTGCGCTGGAGCCAACGGCATCCCACGCTGGCGACGGCGGGCGCGCTGCTGCTGACGGCCGCCATGGCGACACCGTTCCTGATCCGCTGGACGCGCGGCCATGCCGAGGCGCAGCTCGCCGAAGCCAAGGAACAGGCCCGCGGCAACCTGCGCAGCGCGATCACCGCGGTCGAGGGCATGCTGGCCGGCTCGCGGGCAGCGGTGCTGACGCGCACGCCCGGCCTCGACGAAGAACGGCGCCGCCGCATCGACGAGGCGACGACGCTGGTGACGCGGCTGTATCGCGAGAACCGCGACGACCACACGGTGCAGACCCTGTTCCTGCGGGCGATGGTGCGCATCGCCGACTTCCGCCGCCTGCTCGGCGACCTGCCGACCGCACTGACCCACGTCGAAGCCGCCGAAGCGGCGCTGGCAGCCGCGATGGCGAAGGCGCCGCAGGAACACGCCGCGGACCAGACGGCGGTGCAGTTGGCGCGGGCCTCGATCCTGGTCGAGCAGGGGCAGACCGCGGCCGCTGCCGCGCTGTGGCAGACCATCGCCGACGCGCACGCGAACACCGAAGCCGCGTCGATGCCTACCGAACTGCGACTGACGCTGGCGACGAGCCACAACAACCTCGGGCGCATGGCGCACGCCAACGGCGAGCTCGCAGTGGCGCAGCGGCACCTGGAGCGCTGCCTCACCATCGAAGACAGCCTGCCGCAGGACGACCTGTCCGTCGATCGCATCGCCGACCGGGTGCACACGCAGATGAACCTGGCGACGGTGCTGCGCGACCGCGGCGACCGCGATGGCGCGCGCGACCGCTACGAGATGGTGCGGCAGCGCCTGCAAGCCGCCGATGCCCGTCTGCCGGGCGAACCCGAACTGCGCCGCGAAGGCGCGCGCGTCGATGCGGCGCTCGGTGCGCTGCGCGCCGAGCGCAAGGACTACGCCGGCGCGGTGCCGCTGCGCGCCCGGGCCGTGGCCACCATGCAGGACCTGGCCGAGAAGTTCCCCGACCGCCTGCCGTACCAGCAGGAACTGGCCGAGATGGGGTACGACCTGTCGACCGACCAGCAGATGGCCGGCGACCTGCCGAGCGCCGAGCAGACGGTGCGGCGCGCGATCACCGTCGCCGAGCAGGTCACGGCACGGGCGCCCGACAACCTCGAGCACCCGACGCAGCTCGCGCGCTGCCTGCGGCAACTCAGCGGCCTGCAGTACCGCACCGACCGCCAGGACGAGGCCACCAAGACACTGTCGCGCGCCATCGAACTGCAGGAGGACGTCGTGCGCCGCGGCCCGGAGGATCCCCACTACCACCTGCAGGCCGCGGGACTGTCCCAGGAGATCGCGCTGCACCACGCCAACCGCGAGCAGTGGCAGCCGGCGCGCGAGGCGCTGCATCGCTCCCGCGACCACTACGAGTTCGCGATGCAGAAGGGCCACGCCCCGGCGCGCGACCCGCGGCGCTTCCCGCAGCTGCTGATGGTGCTGTCGCAGATGGAGATGATGTGCGACGACTCCGAAGGCGTCGTGCGGGCCCTGCAACGCCTGCAGCAGGTGCGGCCGATGGCGGCCGCCCAGCTGCGCCAGGTCGGCGGCCAGCTGCACGTCGACGACCGCGCCGACTTCGCCGAACTGCTGCGCACGACCGAAGCAGCCGAAGCGAAGGCTCGCGACGCGAAGAAGTGAAGCGACCGCCGGCGCGCTGCCTTGCCCGCTGCCCCCACCGTCGCCAGCATTGCGGCACATGGCACGCCCCAACCGCAGCGCCGAGCGACGCGAAGGAGCGATCCTGACGATCGCGACCACGTTCGCCGAACTCGGCTACCGCCGCACCACCACCGCCGTGCTGGCGGAGCGCTGCGGGCTGACCGAGGTCGCGCTGTACCGGCTGTGGCCGGACAAGCAGGCCATGTTCACCGCCGCGATCGAGTTCGTCGGCGAACACACCGAGCGCATCTGGGACGACATCGCGGCGGCCCGGCGCGGCAAGAGCAGCACGGCCGAACTGCTGCTCGCGCACGAGAGCGAGCACCTCGGCGAGTTCGGCTTCCACCGCATCCTGTTCGCCGGCTTCTCCGAAACCGACGATCCGGCGATCCGCGCGGCCCTGCGCACCGTCTACCAGCGCCTGCTCGATCGCATCGCCGCAGCCGTCGCCGAGCACCGTGCCGACCGCAAGCTGGACGAGCTGCCGGCCGCCGCCCTGACGGCATGGGCCCTGATCGGCCTCGGCACCGCGACGAACCTCGGCCGCGAACTCGGCCTGCTCGGCGATCGCGCCCGCAACCAGCTGTTCGCCGCGATCGGCAAGCACCTGCTGGGCTGAACGTCAGCGCAATGACTGCCGCAGCTTTGCTGCCACCAGCTGCTCCCCATCGACCAGGTTCTTCGGCGAACGTCGCGCGAACAGTTCGTGCTGGTCGTTCAGGAAGTCGGCCAGCACCAGTTCCCCGGCCTTGGTCAGCACGACGACGTTGGCGAGCCCGTGCTTGCCGTCCTTGCTGAACCCCAGCTCCGCAGCGATCGCGTAGTCGGCCGTGATCGCCTGCTTGCCGAGCGCCGCCTTCGCGGCCGCGGCGAGGTCGAACAACCGCTTCTGCTGGTTGCTGCCCGGCGGCACGGTGAGCGCCGCGCCGGCGATCGGCGCCACCGCCTTGCCACCGAGCTCAACCTGCACGGTCTGCGCGAACCGCGCCGCATCGACCTCCTTGCCCTCTGGCCACACTGGCGCGAACACGGCGAAACTGGCTTCCGCCAGCTTCGCGCGCAACGCCGTGAGCCGCTGCTGCATCGCGGCGCGTTCCGTCGCGTCGGGCATCCCGGACTTGCGCTGCCAGCGCGCCGCGAACGGCCCGTTCGGCACGCCGCCGGCCACCGGCTGCCAATCGGCGAGTTCGAACAAGCGCTCGACCACCAGCTGCGAACAACCCAGCGGATCCGGATCGCGGCCCGCCGTGCGGCGGAACGCGGCGTCGGCCGGCTTCTGGCGATCGGCCAGCACGAGCTCGCCCTGCGCGTCGACGACGACGAAGCGGACCTCGGTCGGCCCCCGCTTCGGATCGCCGAGGAACTCGGCATACAGCGCATGGCGCGGCGCCGCTTGCTCCGCAGCACCGCCGCGCGTGCGCAGGTGCGCCGCCAACGCCGCCGGCACGGCGTCCCAAGCGGTGTCCTTGGCCTCGAACGCGGTCGTCGCGACCTGCAGGTCGGGCATGCCGCGCTGCTCGAGCAACAGCCCGAGCACCTCGGTGACGTTCGGGTCGGTTCGCCCCAGCAGGCGCACCGGCATCAGCAGCAGCGGCGCCTTGACGCCGGCCGCATGCAGCGACGTGCGCCGGGCGGCCTGCGCCGGCTCGACC
>CAMAUH010000306.1 GCA_945861365.1 Candidatus Kuenenia stuttgartensis | reverse complement strand
GCGCGGCGCGCGGTGGTGGATCGCACCGCGGCGATGTTCGGCAGCCAGCTCGGCAAGCTGATCAGTCTCGGTGGCCGCCACGACCTGCTGGCCGAACTCGAACGCACGACCGACGCTGCCGAGCGCGCCAGCCTGCGCGGCCGACGGACCTTCGACGGGCGCGTGTGGGACGACGTGCGCGGCGTCGGCGGGGCGCATGCCGCGACCGGCATCGAAGCGCTCGACGACGCCGCGACCTTCGGCTTCGACACGCTGGTGCACGAGGTCGCGCACCAGGTGCACTACCTGTCGCTGCCGCGGTTGCAGCGCGTGCGCATCACCGGTCTCTACAAGCGGGCCCTCGCTGCCGGTCGCTGCCTCGATTTCTACGCCGCCAGCAACGAAGCCGAGTACTTCGGTCAGGGCGTCGAGGCGTTCGCCAGCTTGTGCAAGCGACCCGGCGGTGAAGCGACCCATGGGCACACCCGGTTCGAACTGTTCGCCGTCGATCGCGAGCTGCACGACTTCATCGCCGGCCTGGTCGACTTCGATCCGTTGACGGTGCCGGCCGCTCGCGAACGGGTGCTCGCGGCCGCGGTCGGCGCCGCGCTGCGCTGTGGTCGGCCGGGCGACGCCGTCGTCGCCGCGGCGATGCTGCCGCCCGGCGAACTGCGCCAACGGCTGTCGGCCGCGGCCGCCGCCGCCGTGGTCGAAGCGCGTTGCCACTGAGATTCCTGCCGGTTTGCTGCGACCGTTGCGGGGGTCATGCCACTCATGGGCATGATCGAAGCACGATTGGGATCCGAGCGGACCCGGCACGGTCCGCGTGAGCGCATCCAGCAACTCGGCGAGAGCCGGCTCAGCGATGCGGAGGCGTTGTCTCTGGTCCTGCGCACGGGCACCCGCGACGAGCCGGTGGAGTTCACCGCCCAGCGGTTGCTGCGCCGTTTCGGTGGCCTGCCCGGGCTCGCCAGCGCGAGCCTGCGCGAGGTCGCCGGACAGCGCGGCATCGGCCCGGTGCGCGCGGCCGCGTTGTGTGCAGCGTTCGGGCTGGCGCGCCGGCTCGGCGAGGCGCAGTTCCGGCCCGGTGTGCGCGTACACAGCGGGCTCGAGGTGGCGCGCATCGTGCGCGATTCGGTGCGCTCGCTGCGGCAGGAGGCGTTCTTCGTGGCCCTGCTCGACGCACGCCACCGGCTGCTGTCGCTGCAGCTGATCAGCATCGGCAGCCTCGACGCGACGCAGGTCCACCCGCGCGAAGTGTTCGGCCCGGCGATCCGCGATGGGGCGGTGGCGGTGGTGGTGGCGCACAACCATCCGTCCGGCGATCCGTCGCCGAGCGCCGACGACACGCGCATCACCGAACGCCTGCGCGCCGTCGGCACGCTGCTCGGCATCGATCTGCTCGACCACGTCGTGGTCGGCGGCGAGCGCTACTACAGTTTCGCGACCGAGCAGGCCTACGCGTTCCGCTGAACGTGCGGCATCTCGCCTGGCGCCGGAAAAACCGGCGCGGCCGGTTTCTCCATCGCGACCACCATGACCCGCAAGGCAGGAATCGATCCGGAACGCTTCGCGCAGTGGGTGCAAGATCACCACGGCGCGGTCTATCGCAGTGCGCGACGCTGGTGTGGCGAAGACGGTGCTGCCGCCGACCTCACCCAGGACGTGTTCGTGCAGGTGTGGACCGGCAAGTTCCGGATCGACGACGCGGCGAACCCACGCGCGAGCCTGTGTTGGCTCGCGGCGCGCCTGGCTTGCAACGACCGGAGAGCCCGGCGGCGGGCGGTCTTCCATCAGGAGAACGCGATGTTGCACCGTGATGTCGGGGCCGGGGATCCGGCCAGTCTGTTTGCCGAAGCCGAGCTGCACCGCACCGTGGCAGGTCTGGTCGAGGCGCTGCCGGCGGAGTTGCGCGCCCCGTTGCTGATGCGCTGCCAGGACGAACTGTCGCTGGCGGCGATCGGCAGTGCTTTGGCCGTGCCGGTGTCGACCGTGCACGACCGCGTCGAGCGGGCGCTGCGCGCGCTGCGGGCCGCGTTGCAGCAGCGCGGGGTGGTGGTCGCCGATGGAGCCCTGCTGTCGCTGCTCGGCACCGCGGACAGCACTGCGGTCCCGACGGGCCTGCACCTGCGCTTGCTGGCCTTGCGTCAGCAAGCGTTGCCGGCCCTCGGCACCGTGCATGCGCTGGCGAAGGCCGGGTTGGTCGCGGTCGCGATCACCGGGGTCGCCTTGGCAGCGATCGGGTTGCGCCGCGAATCGGGGCCGAGCGTGGTCGACGTCGCGGCCGTGGCTGCTCCGGTCGCGCTGTCGGCGGCGCAGGATCCACCGCCGCCACCTCTGCCGCAGCCGCAGCCGTCGATGACGCAGCGCAGCGAAGTGCCGTTGCCACCTGCGGCACCCGTGGCCACGTCGACGGCGAAGGTGCTCGCGACCTTCGTCGGCACCGTGCGCGATGCCGAGGCGTGGCCGGTCGCCGCTGCCGAAGTCGCCGTGGTGGCGAGTGGTGGGCTGAAGCCCTTCGCGGTCGGCAAACCGACGAAGACCGATGCGCAGGGTGCATTCCGCATCGAGGTCGGCAACGAACCGCTGGCCGTCAGCACCGTGCGGATCGTGGTGCGCGAGGGTGGGCGCGAGCTGGTGCACTCGGCCGATCTCGCGGTGCCGCGCCCCGCGGCGGCGGGCAACATCGACCTCGTGCTGCCGAAGGACGTCGGTTCCGCGCTGGCGCGCTACGAACTGCGCGTCGCGGTCCGCGACGACGCCGGCCAGCCGCTGCCGAAGGTGCGCGTGACGCTGTACGGCAGCGACCCACAGCCGCGGCCCGACGCCGGCCGGACCGAGTCGCATGCGGAAGCAGATCGTTTCGGCATCGCCACGCTGGTGGGTCGCGGGCTCGGCGCGAAGTGGCTGTTCGTCGATGGGCGCGCCGTGCACCGGCTCAGTTCCTTCGCCCCGTTCGCGATCGAGAGCGCTGGCCCGCTGCAGCACGAAGTCGTGCTGGCGGTCGGTGCGGCGCTGACCGCTCGATTCACCAGCACCGACGACCAGGCGTTGGGGTGGACGAACTCGCGCCTCGTCGACGAGACGAACGGCATGACGCACTGGTCGGAGGGCAGCGAGGGTGGCTCGGTGGAGTTCCGCGGCCTCGGCGACGGACCGTTCACGCTGCACGTGCAGTCGTCGGGTCGATCGGCTGCCGCGGTGCGTTCGTTGCGCCCTGGGAGCGCGCCGGTCGAAGTGCGACTGAAACCGCTCACCGAGTTGCGCGAAGTCGGCGACCACATGGCCGAGCTGCATGGTGAGCTGGTCGATGCGGTGACGGGCGAGGTGGTGCCATTCGGGCCGTTCGACGTCGACGTGCTGCAGGCTCAGGTGGGCGAGTCGACGCTGCCGTTCGATCGCGTGGTGCCGCCCGGGCCGGCGCAGCGCATGGCGGAAGGTGGCCAGCGGCGCGCATTCCACGCCGGCGGCCTCACGGCCGGGCGCTGGGCGATCGTCGTCGGTGTCGCCGGCTATGCGAAGACGGTGCAGGAAGTGGAGCTGCGCGACGGCCAGATCGCCGCGGGCTTGCGCATCGCACTGCAGCGGCCGGCGATCGTGCGCGGGCGCGTGCTCGACGCGGCGGGCCAGCCGGTCGGCAAGGCGATGGTGCTGCCGATCGGCATCGGGGCGCTCGCCGACCGCAAGCTCGAGCAATGGCGGCGGTTCGTGCCGGGGGCTACCGATGTGGCGGCACCTTGGCCGGGGCTCACGTCGGGAGCGGCGTGGACGCGCGACGACGGTTCGTTCGAGCTGAAGGGCGTGGTGCCGGACATCGCGCTGCGGCTGGTCGTCGTGCACGACACCGGCAGTGCGGTGGCGCCGCTCGGCGCGCTGCGCAGCGGCGAAGTGCGCGAGCCGCTGGAGCTGCGGCTGCAAGCGCGCTGACGCGCTACTTCGGCTGCGTGCGAGCGCCGATCGTCGCGATCAGGAAGTCGCCGTCCGCCTTCTGCGAAGCGAGCACCACCATGCCGCCGTCGGCGAGCACCGCGGTTTGCTGCAGGTGCAGGCCGGTCACCTCGGGCAGTTGGATCGTGACCGGGTTGCCGACACCGATGGTCGTCTTGAACTCGGGTATCGGCTCCTTCACGTCCCAATCGGTGACGTCGACGGTCAGCGTGATGTCGCCATTGGCCAGCAGTGCCGCGAACACGGTGGCTTCCAGGCCGTCCTCGACGCTGTCGACCACGGGTTCGGCGATCAGCTTGCCTGCGTCCGTCACGACCTTGAAGTCCCGCACGTAGGCGATCTGTCGTTTGGTCGACAACTGCGCCGGGTGCAGCGGCAGCACGGTCAGGGTCGGTGCCTGCAGGCGATCGGCTGGCAGGTTCGCGAGGTCGTTGCGCAGCGCATTCGCGCCGTCCTTGCCGAGCACCTGCTGGAAGCGCCGGTTGTCGGCGCCTTCGACCGCGGTCAGCCGCTCCCGCCAGTGCTTCGTGAAGGCGTCCGCCTTCACGTTGAGGAAGTCCATCTCGACCGTGATCGCCGTCGTGCGGTGCTTGGCCGCCACGGCGAACAGCGCCTCCAGGCTGGCGGCCTGCTCCACACTGCCGAGCAGCGTCAGCCAGCGACCGCCGAGCACGCGCAGGTCGTCACCGCTGCCCAGTGCGGGCTTGACGAAGCGCGCCAACAGTTCGGCGGTGCGCTGCTGGCTGTCGACCTTCTCCTTCGGCGGGTCGCCCGGGACCGCGAGCTTCTTCGCGGGGCCGGGCTCCGGCGCGCCGAGGTCGAACACCTGCACGATGCGGCCGCCGCCATCCGGCAGCAGCAGCTTCTGCGCCGGCAGCGACAGCGACGGCACCAGGACCACACACGCAGCGAGCAACAGGTTCTTCATCGCGGGACACTCCGGGTCTGCCAGGTCTCGAGTCGACCGGTCGGGGAATCGATCAGGATCTCGCGCACGGCGAACGTGGCCGCGAGGTGGGAGCGGGGGCGCAGTTCTTCCAAGCGCGCTTCGAGGATGCGGCCAGGATCCGGCGTCGTGCCACGCGGCAGCAGGGCGGCCAGCGCGCCGGCAGCCAGCGCGCCGACCACGGCGATCGGCAGCCAGCGGCGCTGCGGCGGTGCTGCAGCGCGGCCGAGTTCCCGCACGTCGCTGCACAGCCGGGCGAACGCATCGAGCTGCTCGGGATGCGCGTCGAGGAACGCGACCACCTCCGGATCGTCGAGCGGATCGGTGCGCGCATCGAGGCACGCGTGCACGCGGTCGAAGAAGGCGTCGGGGTTCATGGGCGGTCGTCCTTGCCCTGCAGCCGCAGCCGGGCGCGGTACAGGTGCGATTTCACGGTGTTGACCGGCAGGCCATGGCGGTCCGCCAGTTCGCGCAGCGAACGGCCGTCGCGATGGAAGCCGAGCAGCAGTGCGCGCTCGAGTTCGGTCACGCGCTGCAGGCGTTGCTGCAGTTCGTCGGCGAGTTCGTGCGCATCGGCGGTCGGTGCTGCCGGCACGGTCGCCGCGTCGATCGCCGGCGGGGCTGCGGCGCGTCGCCGCCGATGGTCGCAGAAGCAGCGGAACGCGGCC
>CAMAUH010000305.1 GCA_945861365.1 Candidatus Kuenenia stuttgartensis | reverse complement strand
CGATCGCGCGCCGGCCGGCGTCACGTTGGCGCGCGCGGGCAAGCTCGCCGATGCGTTGCTGGCGCAGCACGCGGCCGACATCGACGTGGTGATGACCTACGGCGCGGTGCACGGGGCGCTGGGCGCGTTCGCGACGACGGAGGAACGGTTCGCCGACGCGGTGCGTGAGCACTCGGTCGTGCGCGACAGCACGCAGGCGGCCCTCGCGGCGTTCGAGACGAATGCCGACGTGCACTACCAGTTGGCGATGGCGGCCAACAACCTGCTGCAGGCGCACTTCCTGGGTGGCGACCTGCAGGCTGCGTTGGCGGCGGGCGAAGCGGGCTTGCCGCACCTGGTGCGCGGCCTCGCGCTCGATGCGCGCCATCGCGCGTTGCTCGACCTCGCCGCGACGCTGCACAGCCGCGTGGCGATGATGCACTTGCAGGCCGGCGATCACGCGGGCGGAGTCGAGCTGCTGCAGGCGATGGCGCGTTCCGGACTCGGCGCCGACGTGCGGGAACAGGGCTGCCTGCTGCTGGCGAGTTCGCTCGACAAACTCGTCGCCAACGACCTGCACGAGGAGTGGCAGGATCGGTTGCTCGAGGACCTCGCTGCCGCGATCGCGGCGCGCGGGGATCTGGCCGCCGCGCTGGCGCGGCCGGCGCAGGCGGTGGGGTTCTCGCACGTCGGCTCGCGGTTGCGCGACTTCGACCTGCGCATCACGTTGGCTGACCAGCTCGGCGATCTGGAGCAGCGCGAGCAGCAGGCTCGCTGGCTCGACGAAGCCGCGCAGCTCGTGGCGTCGATCGCGGGCCTGTCGCCGGACCGGGTGCGCAACCTGCTGGCGCAGCAGACCGAATCGGCGCTGGCGCGAAGCGACGCGGCGGCCGCGATCGCCGGCCTCGAGCGCCACCTCGCCGCGGCCGGTGATGCCAGCGGCAGCAACTACCTGGTTGCGGTGCTGCTCGGGCGGGCCCGCGGGCTGCTCGAGCCCGGGGCGGAACAGCAGCGCATCGACACCTTGGTCGTGCAACGCCTGGCGCTCGCGATCGAGCACCGCGAGGTCAAGCGCGACGCGGTCAGGCACCCGGACTTCGCCTTCCTGCGCGGGCGCGACGACTACCTGACGCTGCTCGAGCAGTGAGGCTGCCAAAAGGGCGCTGCCAGAGCGTATTGGCAGTTTGGTAGGTGCCGAGATGTCCTACGTATCCTGGCAGTGCCATGGAAACACGTGGGTTATGAGAGAACGCCATCCTGGCTGATCTGGCACTGGGCTTGCTCTTGGGGGTGCATCCAACCGGAGAAACCCAAAGGAACCATGACCATGCAGAAGACCAACCAAGCGACCCTCCCGCAGCCGCGCGACCCGTTCCAGACGCTGTTCAGCCGCCTGTTCGGCGACGGCCTGCCGGAGTTCTACGGCGCCACGGAGACCGCCAGCGCGCCGCGCACCAACATCAGCGAGACCGACGCGGCGTACGAGCTGACGTTCGAGCTGCCGGGCCTCGAGGAGAAGGACATCCACGTCAACATGCAGGACCACATGCTGACGGTCACCGCCGAGCGCAAGGACCAGCGTGAGAGCGCCGGCAAGCGCTGGCACCGCGTCGAGCATCGTTACGGCCAGTTCGCGCGCACGATCTCGCTGCCGAACGACGCCGCGGGCAGCGGCATCGAAGCGGTCTACAAGCAGGGCGTGCTGGCGATCACGGTGCCGAAGGTGCTCGAGTCGCGGCCGACCAAGATCGCGGTGAAGACCGCGTAGGCCGGACGGTGCGGGCGCGGACGCTAGAGTTCGCGCCCGCATGGTCAGCCGCACCATCGTCCTGCTCGCACTGCTGGCGAGCGCGTTCCCGGTCGTCGCGCAGCAGCTCACCGAACCGGTGGGCACGCAAGGGGCGATCCTCGAGCTGGATCGGCCGTGGCAGCGGCAGCGGTTCGAGCGGGACTTCGGTCCCGATCAGTTCACTGCCTTCGATGCGCCTGGCCTGTTCGGCGGCGGCTCGAAGGTCTACGTCGTGCTCGCCGAGGTGCTCTCGCACGTCGAGAACGACGAGGACCTCCGCCGCGTGCTCGACGACCATTCCACGGCAGGGCACGACGCGAAGATCGACATCGTCCGTGAGCCGGGCCGGCGCCGGGCGGTGCGGGCGTTCGACCTCAGCGCGAACGGCATGGAGCTGGCCTTCCACTGCGAGGTCCTGGCCGCGGATGGCCTCGCCTACCACGTCATGGCGTGGTCCCTGAAGAGCCAGCGGGCGATCCTGACGAAGCGGATGGACGAGTTCCGTGATGGCCTCGCCTTCCCGGATGCGGACAGCGCGTGGCAGCGGGGCCTCGCACCCACGCGCGAGTCGCTCGTGATCGGCAGCGCCAGGATCGGCTTCGCCGTCCGGCCGTCGGTCCTGCGATCCGCCGCGCCGCTGCCCGATCGGGTGGCGACCTACCAGACGGGCGACGAGAACCTCGCGTTCAGCATCTTCGAGCTGACGGGAGTGAGTTCGCTCGCGGACGTGGTCGGGCTGGAGGCGCGCACGCTGAAGGAGTGGGATGCCGCCTACGTCGAGCAGCAGCGCGGGGAGCGAGTCATCGGCGGGGCCACCTGCGCCTGGCTGCGCGGCCACAAGAGCGATCGGGCCATCCAATCCCTGCTCCTGCCAGCCGGAGACCAGCGCTGGGTGCTCGTGCGCTTCGTGTCGATCGGCACCGCGAGCGAGCCGCGTCCGGAACGCGATGCGCTGTTCGACTCGATCACCTGGGGTGCGGTCGAGAAGGTGTTGGACCTGCCAGAGATCGGCGACGAAGCGAGCGCCGCGCCGGACACCCGCCTGGCGCGCTTCCTGCGCGGCGGGCGCCAGCTGGTGGCGGACTCGGCGCAATGGTCGGTCGGGGCGCGGCGCGCGGGGGATGCCTGGCTGTTGTGGAACTGGCAGAGCGTGTCGCTGGCCGGCCCATCCAGCAGCAAGGCGCTGCTCACGGGAGCGGAGGGCATCCGGTTCGCCCTGTCGTGGCGTGGTGGGTACCTGGTCGGTCGCAACGACGGCAAGGTGCATGGCCTGGTCGATGAGGCGTTGGGCGAGCCGTTGTTCGAGGCGGCTGCGGCGCAGACGTTCGGCGACGACCTGTTGCTCGCACGCGCAGGTCCGGTCGCGCCGACCGGCTTCGTGCCCCTGGCTCCATCCTGCACGTTGGTCCGGCGGTCCGCGGCGGGCGTCGAGACCACGCTGCTGCGCTTGCCGGCCGGTCGGGTGCTCGACATGGCGGTCGCGGCGCCGCGCTCCGAAGCCCTGGTGATCCTCCAGCGCGAATCGCTGGCCGGTGCGGTCGAGAGCGCCACGCTGCTGCGCGTCGACCTGGCCGCTGGCGTCGCCGTCGAGTTCGGTGCATGGGACGCCCTCACCGCCGTCGCGACTTCGCCGGGCGGGTGGGTCGTCACCGGTCGTCCGCGGCACGGGCCGGCTGGCGTCTTCTGTGTGCGGTCGGCGAGCGACATGGAGCCGTGGATCACCGGCGAAGACGTGCGCGGGGTCGAAGCATCGGCCGAGCATCTGGTTTGCTGGTCCATGGGCTCCCGGCCGGGGCTGTTGGAGCTCGGGCTCGAAGCGTGCCGGAGCGTCGGCAAGAACTGCCAGCCGTTCGCGGCGCAGCACCTGGACTTGGTCGGCCGGGAACTGTTCGCCGAGCCCGGACTCGCGGCGCCGCGCAGCGAGGCCGAAGTGCTGGCGATGCAGCGCCGCGTCGACGCGATCGCGCAGCGACTGCGCGGAGCCAGCCTGAGCACCACGGCGTCCGACGTGGATGCGCTGCTGGCCGATGTCGCCATCGATGGCGGCCCGGGCCACGAGGGCCGCGTGGTCCTGGCGCTGCTGGTCGCGGCCACCGCGATCGCTGGCGGAGCGCGCTGGGTGGAGGGTGGCCCGACCGCCTGGCACGACTGGCACCAGCGCCGCGCCGCGCCGCATCGCAACGCGTTCGCCTGGTCGTGCAACCCGGCCTCGTTCGTCGCGATGGTCCTCGACGACAGTGAGACCTTCCCCGATTGCGAGGACTGGCTGCAACAGGCCAACGGTCGCGTGTGGCTCCTCGGTGTCGACGCCGAGGCCCTGCAGAAGGCGGCCGTCAGCATGGTCCCCGAGGGCTTCGCTGCCGCGGTCGAGGCCGCGGACGTCGACCGGTTGGCGGCGATGTGCCAGCAGTGCGAAGGCAACCTCGCCTTGCGTGAGCGTGTCTACGCGTTGCTCGCGAGGAACGGGCAGATGGTCGCTGTCGAGACGCTCGCGCAGCCGTGGACGACGCGAGTGCCGGTGCACGCGGTGGACCTCGTCGCGTGGATCGCGGCGCGCGTTCAGCAGTCGAAGGACCCGCAGGCGGCGCGCGCGGTGTTCGACGACGCGATGCAGGCGGTGCGGCAGGCCCCGCGGGACGCCGCGCTGTCCCTATGGCTCGGCCGCGCCGCCGAGGCGGCGTTTCCCGAGCAGTCGGCGCGCGCACGCCAGTGCTACGAACGCGTGCTCGCGTTGCAGCAGTGGGGAGATGTCGCCGATGCCGCGAAGCTGGCGCTGGCGGGGCTGAAACCCTGATCGCGGGGCTACCTCGCCAGCTCCTCGCGCAGCCGCGCGACGGTCGCCGCATCGGTCGCGAACTCCAACGGCGCGCGCTGAGCCGTGCCGTCGAACACGGCCTCGCCATCGCGCTGGCCGACCTGCGTCCACGTCGAGCCACCGTGTTTCCCATCGCGCCGCACCACGAGCCGCAGCAGGTAGGTGCCCCGCACTGGCAGCGGTCCCTGGGCCACGTCGTCGGCGCCCAGCTTCGCCCACACCGTGTCGGCGAGGTTGTCGCGCACGACCGAACGGAACATCACGTCGATGCGGGCGCGCGGCAGATCCGCGGGCAGGCCGGTGACCGCGACGCGCACCACTTCGGCCGCACCGAGCGCGACCTGCATGCCGTCCTGCACCGTCGTGAGCTCGCGCCTTTGCCGGCCGTCGGCACTGACCTCGAGCAAAGGCATCTCGTCGCGGCCGAACTGCAGCAGCACGCGCCCCGCCGCGTCGGTGGTGCCGAGGTCGATCCGTTCCGACCCCAGCACGGCACGCACGCGCGCGCCATGCAGCGGCACGCCGGCGTCGTCGACGATGCGCAGCGTCACGTTGCGCACGCGCGTGTGCAGATCGAGGTCGCGCAGCCGCGCGTCGGGGGCCTCGGGGTCGGCGACGACGACGTCGTCGATGCGCGCCAGCTCACCGCCGCTGCGCAGCCGGATGCGCAGCGAGCCGCGGCCGAGGCGCATGCCGAGCAACTGCACCGTCTCGCCGCGTTTGCCGCCGTAGTGCAGGCGGTTCGGGGCCAGTTCGCGCGCGGTGCCGGCGGCGTCGACGAACGTGAAGCGCAGCTGGTGCGGCGACAACTGCTGCGGTTCGCGCAGCGAGATGGTCAGTGTCCCGGTGTCGGGCGCGGGCAGCCTCAACTCGACGCGGCTGCCGCGCTGCAGCACCGCCACCGCTTCGCCGTGGCGTTCGCGCGCGCCGGGCAGACTCGGTGTCACCGTCAGCGGCAGCAGTTCGCCGTCGCCACCGCGGA
>CAMAUH010000304.1 GCA_945861365.1 Candidatus Kuenenia stuttgartensis | reverse complement strand
TCGCCGCGATTCCACTCGTCGAACACCTTGTACAGCTCTTCGTTCGTCAGCCGCAGCGTGTGTTTGAGCACGAAGTAGGCTTCGCAGATGAGCTGCATGTCGCCGTACTCGATGCCGTTGTGCACCATCTTGACGAAGTGCCCGGCGCTGCCGGTGCCGATGTGCGTGACGCAGGGACCGTCGTCGACCTGCGCCGCGATCTTCTTCAGGATCGGCGCGAGCTCGTCGTAGGAGCTGCGGTCGCCGCCGGGCATCAGGCTCGGCCCGTTCAGGGCGCCTTCCTCACCGCCGGAGACGCCCATGCCGACGAAGCGGAAGCCCTTGGCCGACAGCTCGCGGACGCGGCGTTCGGTGTCGTCCGGGTGCGAGTTGCCGGTGTCGACGATCATGTCGCCGGGTTGCAGCACCGGCAGGAACGTCGCGATGGTGTCGTCGACCGGCTGGCCGGCCTTCACCAGCAGGATCAGCTTGCGCGGCCGCACCAGCGACGCGGCCACTTCCTGCGGCGTCTTCGCTCCGACCATCTTGTAGCCGGGGCCGCAGCGGGCCAGGGTGGCTTCGGTCTTGTCGTACGAGCGGTTGTAGACGGTGACCGGGAAGCCGTTGCGAGCGATGTTGAGAGCCAGGTTCTGGCCCATCGTGGCCAGACCGACGACGGCGATTTGGGAAGTGGCTTGCATGCGCGCGCGGATGCTAGCGACCGCGCCCGATTCTCCCGACTGCTTTGTCGGTGGCAGCGCGATCTCAGGCTTCGAGAAGCAACCCGGTTCGCGAACTCTGCGCGGCCGCGATGGCGGTCACGGAGGGCTACCTGAGAGCCTGTCCCGTCGTCTCTCTCGGGCTCTCAGCGCGCACCGGTGGTCGCCGGGGTCTGTGCGGCCGCGGTCGGCAGTTGGGCCAGCCAGGTCGGCCAGGTGCCCGGGTTGTCGCCCGGATCGCTCTTCGCGAGCTTGGTCAGCGAGCGGCGGTAGGACTGCAGGATGGTGCGGACCTCGGTGACCGCGAGCAGGCTGACATCGAGCACGCTGCCGCTGGTCAGGACGTCGACCTGCGGGTCGGCGATGAACGACGCCGCGGCGACCTCGACGTTGAAGTCGCGGATGTAGGCCTGCTGTTGGATGATCGCGATGTGGTTGCGGATCTCGCCGCTGCCGCCCGCGAGTGCCTTGCCCGCGTTCGGCGCCGCCATCACCAGCAGCTTGATCGCCGCCGGGTTGCCGAGTTCGCCGAGCGCCTCCGCGGTGCGCACCCGGACCTTGGCCGTCTGCGCGGCGAGTCCGGTCGCCAGGTAGTTGATGTCCTCGTCCTTGACCATTGGGCGTACCAGTTCGATCGCGGCGGTGCGCACGTCGGTGGCGGAGTCGAGCACCGCGGTGCGCAGCACGAAGCGATCGTTGCCGGCGAGAGCCCTCCGCTGCAGGGCGCCCAGCGCGCCGATGCGGCGCTTTTGGCTGTTGTTGCCGCGCGCTTCCTTGCGCAGGTCCTGGTCGGCGTTGTTCTCGCGCACCAGCAGTTCCTCGACTGCGGCGGCGCGCGCCGGGCTGCTGTCGCTCTTCAGTGCTTCCAGCAGCTGGTGCACGCGCACGGTGGTCGGTGCAGTGCGGTGGCGCCGGGGCAGCAACTCGGGTTCGAGTTGCGCCAGGAACTCGGCGCAGCGGCGCTGCAGGCCCGGCGCGGCCTCTTCGCCGACGTCGGGGAAGCGGGCCATGGCGCGATCGAGGTGCTGCCACATCTCCGGTTCGAGCCCGACGGCGCGGGCGTCGATGGCGAGCTGCAGGTGGGCGAAGGTGCTGTCGCCGGCGCTGCGCGAGCGTTCGGCCAGCGCGCGGCGCAAGTCGGCTTCGGGCTTGAGCACCTCGACCTGGTCCTTCGGCACCGTGACGATGCCGTCGCGGGTGGTGACTTCGTAGGCATCGCCCTTCACGGCCACCTTGCCGACGATGACGCGCCCGTCGTGCAGGCGCAGTTCATCGGCGTGGGCGGGGGCGGTCAGGACCAGCAAGGCGAGCGGCAGGCTCCAGCGCAGGGACGCGAACGGACCGGAACGGGATGGCGCTTTGGTCATGGGCGGATGGAGTTTCGTGTGGGGCCGGGCGAGGGCGTGAGCCCGGAGCTAGGATCCATGGCCCAAGCATGAAGCGTACCGCCGTTGTCTTCTGGTCGTTCGCAGTCAGCCTGTTGGCCCAGTCGCCCGCTGCTGCGAGCGGGGAGCCGCAGGCAGGTGCGCCGAAGGCCGATCCGGTCGAGGCCATCGTGGTTTCGATGCGCAAGGCCGAGAGCGCGTTGACCAGCTTGCGCCTGGTGATGACGACCCGCGGCGAGCTGCCGAGCGAGCTCGTGGTGACCACCCGCGGCACCCTGCATGTCCTGCGCGGGACACAGCCTTCGAGCCACATGGCGCTCGAATACACGTTCAGCGACGGCATCCGCGGCCGGGCGGAGTCCGCGTCGACTCCGGAGGGCATCGTGCTCTATGAGAACGACCCTGCCGACGGCGAGGTGTATCTCAAGATCGAGAACAAGATCGTCGCCGACCTTGCGTGGGCGGGAGGGGTGTTGCAGCGGGCGGACCTGCCCGGCATGGCGGATCGTCGCGCCGAGTCGCCGCTCGGCAGCGGCATGCTGGCGGAGCTGCGGCGTCACTACGACCTCAAGGTCGATGCCCGAACCGAGCGCGGAGGGGAAGTCGGCAGCTGGATCGTCGGCGCGCGCAAGCCCGGCCTCGACGTGCAGGATCCGGACCTGCCGGTCGGCGATCGGGTCGAGGTGTTCGTGCGGGCCAAGGACCACGCCCTGCTCGAGCTGAAGGAGTTGCAAGGCCAGAAGGTCGTGCAGCAGGTCGCCGTCGAGAGTCTCGAGCTCGGCCTCGACCTGCCGGCGAAGGTGTTCGTCGTCGACGGTCGCGGCCAGCGGCTGCGGGATGTGCAGCAGCACCTGCCAATGTGGGAGCAGATCGAGCAGGTGCTCAAGCAGGCGGAAGCGAAGGGCGGCGATGACGTCGTGCGGCCGAGCCGGCGCAAGTGAGTCGGCGCGCCAGGTAGCCCAGGCTCTCAGCCCAGGTCTTCTTCGGCCGGCGGCGCCTCGAGCAGTTCGAGCCCCTTGTAGCGCGACTTCGCGTAGTCGATCTCGAAGTCGGAGTGGAACAGCGCGACGAAGCGGCCAGCCTCGTCCTTGACCACCATCGGCAGGATCTCCAGCACCTCGTCGGTGACGTTGGCGATCCAGCGGGCGCGGGTCCATTGCTTGCGATCGAGCCGCAGGTCGACGCCGTACTCGTTCTCGAGGCGCCACTGGAACACCTCGAGCTGCAGTTCGCCGACGGCGCCGAGGATCGGTTCGCGCGCGCCGAAGCGCGGCCAGAACACCTGCACGACGCCTTCTTCGCCGAGCTGTTCGAGCCCCTTGCCGAAGCCCTTGGCCATCGACGGCTCGCGCGGCGCCACCTGCGCGAAGATCTCCGGCGCGAAGCGCGGGAAGTTGCGCACTTCGAAGCTCGGCCCCGAGCTCAGCACGTCGCCGACGCGGAACATGCCCGGATTGATGAGCCCGATCACGTCGCCTGGGAACGCCTCTTCGATCGAGATGCGTTCCTGGCCGAAGAACCGGTGCGGGTGCGAAAGCCGCACGTCGCGCGACAGGCGCAGGTGCTTGGCGGCCATGCCGCGCTCGAAGTGCCCCGACGTCACGCGCAGGAACGCGATGCGGTCGCGGTGCATCTTGTCCATGTTCGCCGCGACCTTGTAGACGAAGCCGGAGAAGAACCCGGCATCGGGCGGCACGCTGCCCTCCAGCGTCGGCAAGGGCCCTGGTGGCGGAGCGATCTCGAGGAAGCGCTGCAGGATGTTCTCGACGCCGAAGTTCGACAGCGCGCTGCAGAAGAACATCGGCGAGATCTTCTGCGCCAGGAACGCCTCCATCGTGAACGGCTGCACGCAGGTCTCGACCATGTCGAGGTCCTCGAGCAGCTGCTTGTGCGCCTTCTCGCCGAGCGCCTGCTTCAGCGCCGGATCGTCCGGGCCGGTGGTCTGCACGAGGGCCTTGGTGGCGTTGTGCGCGGTGCGTTCGAACAGGTGCACCTGCTTGTCGCGCAGCGAGTAGACGCCGCGGAAGTTGTCGCCGCTGCCGATCGGCCACGTCGCCGGCACGATCGTGATGCCGAGCACCTTCTCGACCTCGTCCATCAGGTCGAGCGGGGAGCGCGCCGGCCGGTCCATCTTGTTGACGACGGTGACGATCGGGATGCCGCGGTCGCGGCAGACCTTGAACAGCTTGATCGTCTGCGGCTCGACGCCCTTGGCGCCGTCGATCAGCATCAGCGCGGCGTCGGCGGCGACCAGCGTGCGGAACGTGTCCTCGCTGAAGTCCTGGTGGCCCGGCGTGTCGAGCAGGTTGATGCAGTGCCCCTGGTACTCGAACTGCAGCGCCGAGCTGGTGATCGAGATGCCGCGCTTCTTCTCGAGCTCCATCCAGTCCGAAGTGGCGTGGGCGCCGCCCTTCCTGGCCTTCACCGACCCGGCTTCGCGGATCGCGCCGCCGTAGAGCAGCAGCTTCTCGGTCAAGGTGGTCTTGCCGGCGTCGGGGTGCGAGATGATCGCGAACGTGCGGCGGCGGCGGATCTCGTGGGCGAGGTCGGGCATCGGGGGCGAACAGGATAGCGAACCCCGGGCGTGTTGCGACGGTCCGGGATCCGGCCGGGCGGCGCCCCGATTCAGACCTTGTCGGGGTCCTGGCCGCGCAGCACCGAGTTGCCGTCGAAGGTCTCGCGCAGGTTCGCGTGCGCCGGTTGCGCCAGGCGCTTCTCGTCCAGGCGCCCGCTCTGCGCGAAGAATGCGATCGGGTTCTGCCAGACCAGCTGTTCGATGCGCGCGCGGGCGACGCCGGCTTGCTCGAGCTTCACGGCGGTGCGCGGCACCATCATCGGGTCGCTGACGCCCCAGTCGGCGGCGCTGTTGACGACCATGCGTTCGACGCCGTACTCGAGCACGATCGCGACCATGCGCGCCGGGTCCATCTTGGTGTTCGGATAGATCGAGAACCCAGACCAGCAGCCGAGGTCGCGCGTGATCTTGATGGTCTCTTCGTTGCCGTGGTCGAGCAGCACGCGCTCCATCGGGAAGCCGCTCTCGCGCACGATCGCGATGCAGCGCTCGAAGCCCTTCTTCTTGTCGCGGTGCGGCGTGTGCACCAGCACCGGCAGGCCGTGGCGCTTGGCCAGCTCGATCTGCTCGGCCATGAACCGCTCTTCTGTCTTGGTCTGGTCGTCGAGGCCGATCTCGCCGATGCCGAGGCAGCTGTCCTTCTCGCAGTAGCGCGGCAACACCGCGAGCACGTCCTTGTTGACGCGGTCGTCGTTCGCTTCGCGCGGGTTCAGGCCCATCGTGCAGAAGTGGTGGATGCCGAACTGCTGCGCGCGGAAGCGCTCCCAGCCGATCAGCGTCTCGAAGTAGTCGACGAAGGTGGCGACGTTGGTGCGCGGCTGACCCAGCCAGAACGCGGGCTCGAGCACGGCCCGCACGCCGGCGAGCGCCATGCGCTCGTAGTCGTCCGTGATCCGGCTGTACATGTGGATGTGCG
>CAMAUH010000303.1 GCA_945861365.1 Candidatus Kuenenia stuttgartensis | reverse complement strand
TCGACGACACGGTGGACATCTACGAGGCCACGGTGCGCGCGGCGTGCGCCGCGGGGTGAGCGCTGTGGCGCTCAGCGGCTCGTGCGTTTCCAGGCCAACTCGCAGCCGTAGACCGTCGGCACAGCACCCGCGCTCGTCAGCAGCAGCTGCAGCCGCACGGGGCTGCCCGGCAGGCGACACAGCCAACCGCTGCCCTGCAGTGCGGCGGCTTCGTCCTTCGCCACGACGCGCCACAAGCCCGGCAGCTTGCCGGGCCCGAAGTCCGAGCAGCGCAGCTGCAGGTCGATGGCGCCATCGCTCGCGGTGCCCTGCAGCCGCAGCGTGCCGGTGTGCGCCGCTTCGTCGACGAACAGTTCCCCCGCGGTCGGTTCGCTCGCGACCGTGCGATCGTCCGTCGTGCGCCACACCGACGACTTGTCGGGCAGCAGCTCGAACGTCGTCGGCTTCGTCAGCGACGGTTGCCCGCGCAACTGCGGCAGCGTGATCGCACGCGGCCGCGGCGAGGCCGCTGGCTCGACGGCAGGTCGCGCATGCGAACTCGCGATCGCCGCCGCGAGCACCGCCGGCAACCACACGCGCACGTCGAGCACGGTGGGCTTCATGCGCTCGACCTCCACGACTTCCAGAACGACGGCCGCAGCAAGTCGCGCGGATGGATCGTGTCGCCGGTCAGCGTGACCAGCAGGTCGGCTGCACCGGGCCAGCGCTGCAGCAGCCGCACGAACGGCCGCACCAGCCACGGCCTGCGCACGGCGCGCTGCAGCAGCTTCGACGCCAGCTTGCGCGCATCGAGTTCGCCCGCCAGCGTGCGCCGGTAGCCGCGCATCGCCGCCTCGGCATCGGCCGGCGCATGCAGCGCTGCGGCGAGCGCGTCACCGAGCGCGCGTGCGCCGAACAGCGCGAAGTAGATGCCCTCGCCGGTCATCGGGTCGATGTAGCCGGCCGCGTCGCCGACCAGCGCCACGCCGGGCAGCGTGCAGGTGGTGGTCGCGTAGGCGAACGGGCCGGTGCCGCGCCACGGGCGAAGCCGTTCGCCCGCCGCGAGCCGTTCGCGCAGCTCCGGCGCGTCGACCAGCGCGTCGGCGACGAACGCGTCCCAATCGGGCGAAGTGCGTTCGCGCAGCCGTTGCCGCGGCAGCACGAGGTTGACGCTGAACAAGTCTTCATCGACGGTCGTCGCCGCGAAGAAGCCGCCCTTCAGCAGTTGCACGTTGGCGGTGTCGCGGACGGGCACGTTGCGGAAATGGGCGGCCAGCGCGAACTGGTCGAGCCACTCGAGGCGGCGCTGGACTCCGAGCCAGCGGGCGACGCGGGAGTGCACACCGTCGGCGCCGATCGTCCAGGTGGCGAGGTGGGGCTGCGGCTGGCCATCGGGCGCGCGCAGCACGGCGCCGAGCACGCGACCGTCTTCGGCGCGCACCAGGTCGACGCACTCATGGCGCGGCAGGAACTGCGTTCCGGCAGCGACGGCCGCCTGCACCAGCGCGTGGTCGAACACTTCGCGGCGGATGCCGTAGCCGATCGCGGTGTGCGGCCCACGTTCGGGCAGCGCGCGGAAGTGGCCGGTCGCCTGCGCACCGAAGCCGCCGAGCTGCAGGCCGCGCACCGCGAAGGCGCCGGTGTCGGCGAGCAGCGACGGCAGCCCGAGCGCCACCAGGTACGGCGTGCACTGCGGGCTGAGGAACTCGCCGCACGGCTTGCTGCGCGGGAACGCAGCGCGGTCGGTGAGCACGACCTTGAAGCCGGCCAGCGCCAGTTGCCGAGCCAACGCGGCCCCGGCGGGTCCAGCACCGAGGATCAGCACGTCAGTGGGCATGGGAACTCCTTTTGGTGCTCGAGCGCCGCCGACGCAGCAGCCAGGCCGGCAACAGCATCGCGGTCGACACCCAGGCCGCGACGATGGTCGCCGACGCCAACAGCGCGAACTCGATGGTGGTGCTGAGGCGGCTCCAAGCACAGGTCAGGAAGCCGAGCGCCAGTACAGCGCTGGCGAGCGTCATCGCACGGCCGCAGCGGGCGAAGGCGTGGCGCAGCGCCGCGCGTGGCCGCGCATGCTGCAGCGCCGCGCGGTAGTGGTGCAGAAGGTGCAGCGAGTTGTCGACGATCAGCCCGAGCATCGTGCAACCGATCATCGCCGTCGCCACCGACAGCGGGTGGTCGCACAGGCCGAGCAGGCCGTAGAGCCATGCCGACGGCAGCAGGTTGGTCGCGACCGCCAGCATGCCGAGCGACAGCGAGCGCAGGCCGAGCGCCATGCCGATCGCCAGCGCCACGAACGACAGCAGCAGGCTGCCGCCGAGGCTCTGCAGCAACCGGTGCGCATCGCGCGCGATCTGCACCGAGATGCCGGCGGGCACCACGTCGGGATGGCCGAGTCGGTGGCAGATGCGTTCGATGCTCGCGAACAGCGGTTCCCGCAAGGCACTGCCGCCGGGCGTCAGCAGCAGCGGCACCGCGACCGCACCGCCGGGCGAACGCAGGGCGGGGCCAGCCGGGCCGGCGACGCCGGGCAGCTCCATCACCGCGGCGACCAGCGGCAGCAGGCGGTCGGGTTCGGCCGCGCGGTCGCGTTCGGGCACCAGCAGGTGGAACGTCTCGACGCCGCCGAGCCGCGCCGCGAGGTGGTCATGGTCGATGCGTGCGGGTTCGTCGGCCGGCAGCAGGCGCAGCGGATCGTTGTCGGCACGCAGGCCGGTGATGCCAAAGCCGGCGACGACGACGCTGACCACGGTGGCGGCGGCGAGCCAATGCCGCCAGTGGCGCAGGCCCAGCAGCCAGCGGCGGCCGTTCGCTGCGGTCAGCGGTGCGGTCGCTGCACCGGCCCACGTCGACAGCCACGTCGGCAGCAGCAGGAACGTGAACGCGTTCGCCAGTGCGACGCCGAACGCGCTGCGCAGGCCGAAGTCGACCACGGCCGGGATCGCGCTGGTCGTCAGCGACCACAAGCCGACCATCGTCGTGGCGGTCGCGAGCAGGGCCGGCGTCAGCAGGTCGCGCGCGGCGCGGGTGGCAGCGGTGTGCGGGTCGTCGCCGGCGCTGCGGGCGGCGCGGAACGCTTCGACGAAGTGCACGGCGCCGGCGACGCCGATCGTCAACAGCACCGGATCGAGCAGCGACGCGATCGGATCGAGCCGATGGCCGAGCCGCGCGAACGTGCCGCCGGTCCACGCGATCGCGACCAGTGCCGGCAGCAGCACCGCGATCGCGAACGGCAGCCGCCGGTAGAACAGCAGCGCCGCCGCGAACAGCACCGCGACCAGCATCGGCACGATGGTCTGGCGTTCGCCGGCGACGAGGCGCGCGATGGTGCCTTCGAGCAGCGGCAGGCCGGTGGCGCGCACGACGATGCCGGGGGGCGCGGCAGCGCGGGCCGCCGCCAGCAGTGCGGCCGCCGCGGCGAAAGCCAGCTCGGCTTCGACCGCGACCGGCAGCAGCGCCAGATCGGGATGCGGGTTCGGCACCGTGTGCACGGTGACGACGCCGGGGATCGCCGCACAGTCGCGCTGCAGGTTCGCCAGTGCCGCGACCTCGGTGGCGCCAAAGGCCGCGCCATCGGGCCGTTCGAAGGCCAGCAGCACGATCGGATCGGTGGGCACGATGTCGCCGAGTTCGCGCAGCGCTGCGGCCTCGGCCGAGTCCGGCGCCTTCATCGCACGGTTCTGCGGATCGACGGCTTGCTGCAGCAGGCCCGCCGCGAACCAGGCGGTCAGGGCCGCGAAGGCGAGCCAGCCGAGTCGACGAAGCCAGGTGCGGAACGCGGATGCCATGCAGTGGAGAGCGGACGCAGACGGGTCCAGCGTGTGGGCGGCGGCGATCGTCCGCAAGTGCGCAGATGGTCTCGCATGCAGCACATCAAAGTGTCGCCGCCATCGATACCGCGGGGATCCGCGGGTCTAGTCGCGTGGATGGTTGCCAAACTGCTGCGCGGGCTCGGCGTGCTCTTCGTGCTGCTGCCGCTGCTCGCCGCCGTCGCCGGGTTCCTCGTGCTGAAGGATCGCGTGACGATCGTCATCGCTGCCGACCAGCAGGCGGCCAACGGACCGGATCCGGTGGCGCTGCTGCGCGATGAACTCCGCTCGCTGCAGGCCGAGGTCGGCGCGATGCAGCAGGCGATGACGACGAACTTCGAGCGGCTGGCCGAAGCGCTCGAGAACCGCGCCGAGCTGCGGCACGCCGATGTGCAAGCACTGCGCAGCGAACTGGCTGCCCTGGCCCGGCAGTGCCAGCAGCAGGGCAGTGATGCGGTGGCACGGCACGCGGAGCTGGTGGCGCGCACCGCCACCGCTGCCGCCGCGACCGGGCCGGTGCCCGAGGCGCCGACTGCGCCCGTGGAAAAAGTGCCGGAGCCGGGTCCTTTGCCCACGCCGGTCGTGCCGCCAGTGGCCGAACCGGCACCGGTTGTCCCGAAGAAGGCAGGGTTCCTGTCGTTCGCTCTGCCAACCGCCAGGTTCCAGTTCGATGCGCCGCAGGACTACGTGCTGGTGCCGGAGCTGTGCCGCGTCGGGTTCGACGCCAAGAGCACGCTGCACGACTTCACCGGTGTGACGTCGCAGGTGCGCGGCCGCTTCCGCGCCGACTTCGACGATCCGGCGGGGGCCTGGACCGGCGAGGTCACCGTGCAGGCTGCCAGCCTGAAGACCGGCGTCGACGGCCGCGACGACGGCCTGCGTGAACGGCTCGACATCGGGCAGCATCCGGAGCTGGTGTTCAAGATCGAACGCTTCGTGCCCGGTGGCAACGGCATCGACGTCGCCAAACAGACCGCCAGCGGCGAACTGCTCGGCACCATGACGATCCGCGGCCAGGCGCGCAGCGTGCGCATGCCGTTGCAGATCGAAGTGGACCCGCAGAAGCGCGTCGTCGTGCGCGGCCAGCTGCCGCTGAAACTGTCGGACTACGGCGTGCCGGTGCCGAGCCAGCTCGGCGTCATCAACATGCAGGACGAAGTCGTGGTGTGGGTGGCGTTGCGGGCGCGGCAGCAGGTGGAGGCGCGCAAGTGAGGGCGCTCGCGATCGGGCTCGCGTTGTTGTTGCCCGCGTGCATCGCCTCCAACGTCGTCGCCGTCGAGCAGCGCGAAGTCGGTTCGGCGCTCGATGGGCTCGCCTTCCGCCCGGTCGCCGCACCGCAACTCGACGGCTTCTACGAATCCGTCGACATCCGCGGGGATGCCGCGGTGTCGCTGCGACGGATCTACTACGTGTTCGACGCCCGCGGCACCTACACCGCCGCAGCCCTCGCCGAAGTCGATGGCGTGCTGCAGTTCCAGACGCTGGGCGGCACCTGGAGCGTCGGTCCGGGCGGGCTGGTGCTCGATGGCCAGGAGCCGGTACCGTGCGAAGAAGCGCCGGAGCACGTGCGCCTGGTCGCGCCGAGCGGTGCGGTGGTGCTGCGCAAAGGCCGACTGCAATGAACATGCAACCGGTGGCGGATCCCCTGTTCGATCGCGATGGCTGGTGGGAGCCGGGCTGCCGCGCGTTCGCGTCGCTGCGAGCGGTCAGTGCCTTCCGCCTGCAGCAGCTGCAGCGCTGGTTGCCGCACACCGGTCGCGGGCTCGTCGTCGACCTCGGCTGTGGCGGCGGCTTGCTGGCGGTGCCGTTGGCCCGTTCCGGCGCCACG
>CAMAUH010000302.1 GCA_945861365.1 Candidatus Kuenenia stuttgartensis | reverse complement strand
CGAAGCCGAGTCGAAGACGCTGTTCGAGACGACGTTCCACGAGGCGCGGAAGAACTTCCAAGAGATCTTCCGCAAGCTGTTCCAGGGCGGCAAAGCCGACATGTTCCTGTCGAACATGGAGGAGGACCTGCTCGAGGCCGGCATCGAGATCGTCGCGCAACCGCCCGGCAAGCAGCTGCAGTCGATCAACCTGCTGTCCGGTGGTGAGCGCTCGCTGACCGCGGTCGCGATCCTGTTCGCGTTGTTCAAGGTGCGGCCGAGCCCGTTCTGCATCCTCGACGAGGTCGACGCCGCCCTCGACGAGACCAACGTCGAGCGCTTCCTGCGCGTGCTGCGGGACTTCACCGCGCAGACGCAGTTCTGCATCGTCACGCACCACAAGCGCACGATGGCCGACTGCCAGGTGCTCTATGGCATCACGATGCAGCGGCGCGGCGTCAGCTCGCGCATCGCGGTGTCGATGCAGGAAGTCGACAGCTTCCAGGAAGGCGCTGTGCCGGCGGCGGGCAAGCCCGATCCGGCGAAGAAGCAGCGCATCGCCGGCGAAGAAGCGGTCGGGTTCAGCTGACCATGCGCCGGCGCAGCCGATGGGCGGCGTGCGGCTTGCTCGCGCTCGGCGCCTGCGTGACGTCGCCCGCTCCGGAGCCGGTGCTCGATGCGGTCGCCGCGGCGCTGCCGCCGTTCGTCGAGCGGCAGCTGCGGGAACAGGGCGTGCCCGGCATCTGCGTGGCGGTGTTGCACGTCGATCCCGCCAGCGGTCTGGCGCGCACGTGGTCGGCGGGCTTCGGCGTGCAGCGGCCCGGCGGCCCGCCGATGCCGGCGGACGCGGTGCACCGGGTCGCCTCGATCAGCAAGCTCTACACCGATACCGCGGCGATGGTGCTCGCCGAGCGTGGCCAGCTCGACCTCGACGCACCGGTGGCGCGCTACCTGCCGGAGTTCGCGCCGCGCAATCCGTTCGATGGTGCGCTGACGCTGCGGCAGTTGATGGGCCACCGCGGCGGCCTCGTGCGCGAGGGGCCGGTCGGCCACTACTTCGACCCGAGCGAGCCGTCGCTCGCGACGACGGTGCAGAGCCTCAACGACACGACCCTGGTGCACGCGCCCGGCAGCGCGTTCAAGTACAGCAACCACGGCGTGGCGATCGTCGGCGCGGTGGTCGAGCGCGTGACCGGCAAGCCGTTCGCGGACGCGGTGCGCGAACTGGTGCTGGCGCCGCTCGGCCTGCGCGACAGCGACTTCGCCGCGCGCCCGGACCTGCTGGCGCGCGCGGCCGCCGGCGTGATGTGGACCTACGACGGGCGGTCGATCCCGACGCCGACCTTCGCGTTCGGCTACCCGCCGGCAGCGGAACTGCGCAGCACGGTGACCGACCTGGTGCTCTTCGCGCGCAGTTGGCTGCTTTTCGCGCCGCGCACGGTGTTGTTGCCGGCCAGCCAGCAGGCGATGTGGGCGTTGCCCGAAGGCGGCAGCAGCGGCTGTGGCCTCGGCTTCTTCGTGCAGGACTTCGCCGGGCAGCGCCGCGTCGGCCACGATGGCGCGGTCTACGGCTTCGCGTCGACGCTGCGCGCGCTGCCGGAAGCGGGCATCGCGGTGGCCGTCGTGTGCACCAAGGACTTCGCCAACGCGGTCGCCGAGTCGATCGCCGATCGCGCGTTGGTGTTGGCGCTCGCCGGCAGCTCCGGCAACGTGCCCCCCGCGGTCGCGTTCCCGCAGCCGGTGGGCGCCGAACGGGCGCGCCGCCTGGCTGGCCGCTGGCGATGCGGCAGCAACCACGTGCATCTGTACGCGGAAGGTGACGACCTGTTCTACGACCCGAACCTCGGCGTGCGCACGCGGCTGCGGGTCGCCGCCGACGGCGGGTTGGTCAGCGACGATCCGCTGTCGATCGGCGACCGGCGGTTGGTCGAGCTCGACGACGGTCGGTTGCACGACGGCCAGGAGTTCTACGTGCGGGAAGACAGCAGGCCGCCGGCGAGCCCGGTGGAGTTGGCGCCGTTGCTCGGCGAGTACGGCTGGGACCACGATGTGCTCGTCGTCTACGAGGACGAAGGCCAGCTCGGGGTGCTGATCGAATGGGTGGTGCGCGATCTGCCGGATCGCCTCGGCCCCGACAGCTACGTGTTCCCGCCCGGCATGTACGGCGGCGATCCGCTGCGCTTCGAACGTGATGCGGCGGGCGACGTGGTCGCCGCGGTCGTCGGCGGCGCGCGGTTCCCGCGGCGCCCGTTGGCGGCGACTGGCTTCCGCATCACCCCGCAGCGCCCGGTCGCCGAACTGCTCGCCGAGGCGGTGCGGGCGAGCCCGCCGGTGCTGCCGAGCGAGCGCGCGGCCGACCTGGTCGATCTGGCGGGGCTCGATCCGACCCTGCGCATCGACCTGCGCTACGCGACGGCCGACAACGTCGTCGGGGCACCGGTCTACCCGGCGACGGCGCGCGCGCTGCTGCAGCGGCCCGCGGCGACTGCACTGCTCGGCGTGCACCGCGCGTTGGCGTCGCACGGGCTCGGGCTGTGGGTCTTCGACGCCTACCGGCCGTGGTCGGTGACGAAGGTGTTCTGGGAAGCGACGCCGCCGGCGCTGCGCGAGTTCGTCGCCGACCCGGCGCACGGTTCGCGCCACAACCGCGGCTGTGCCGTCGACCTGACGCTGTACGACCTCGCGACCGGGGAGCCGGTGGTGATGCCGAGCGAGTTCGACGAGTTCACGCCGCGTGCCTATCCGCGCTATCCGGGCGGCACGTCGCGGCAGCGCTGGCACCGCGACCTGTTGCGGCAAGCGATGGAGGCGGCGGGATTCACGGTGAACGCCAGCGAATGGTGGCACTTCGACCACGCCGACTGGCAGCGCTATCCGGTCGGCAACACGCCGCTGTAGCGGCCGATCCGCCGCGGCGGCGATGGCATCGTGCGGTGGCGGCCGGGGATCGCGTGGTAAGCTGTCCCGCTCGCCCGAACCCACACGATGCAATCCGTGCTCGCCCGCTGCGTGGTCGCCTTCGCGACCTTGATCTCCCTGTGCGCGATGGCCGCATCGCAGCAGTCCCTCGAGCAATTGCTGGCGCCAGACCCGCGCGCGTTCCACGTCGACCGCGTCTGCGTCAAGTTGGCCGAAGGCACCGACGCGGAACTGCGCGCTGGCGAGCTGGTGTCGCGCGCCGGAACCGACCTCGGCGCGGTGGCGCGCTGGTTCCGCACCGCCCGCGCCGAGCCGTTGGTCGGTTCGGTGCCGCGTGCGCAGCTCGACGCCTGGCACGCGCACGCCTGCGCGGTGCTGCCGGCGGGCCGTCGCCCCGGACATCTCGGCCTGTGGTTCCGGTTGCGCACGGACGGCATCGCCGCCAGCGAAGCGCTGATCGCGGCGTTGCGCAGCGAGCCGCTGGTCGAGCACGTGCATCCGGAAGGGCGCTTCGTGCCCGCGTCGGCCGAAGCACCGCGCCTGGACGACATCCCGCCGACCACGCCGTCGTTCACCGCGCTGCAGAACTCGCACGATCCGACGCCGCTCGGGCACGGTGCGCGCCTCGTCGCCGGAGTGTTCGGCGCGCGCGGCCAGGGCATCGGCCTGCGCATGATCGAGGAGTCGTACTTCCTCGGCCACGAAGACGTCGGCAAGCTGGTCGCCGCGAACTTCCTCGGGCCGGTGCCGATTCCCGATGCGTTCCAGTCGCGGCACGCGCTGTCCGGCTGTTCGATCGTCTGCGCCGACCGCAACATCTACGGCATCACGGGACTCGCGGATCTCGTCGCCCCGAAGTTCATCGGCATGGACGTCAGCGGCGGTTTCGAGAGTTCGTTGGCGCTGGCCCTCGCCAACAGCCAGCCCGGCGACGTGGTGTTGGCGGTGTTGATGTTGCTGGTCCCGGGTCTCGGCCCGGGAACGTGGCTGCCGGTCGAGTTCCTGCAATCCGTGTTCGACGCCACGCTGACGGTGACGGCCAACGGTCGTCACGTCGTGGTGCCGGCCGGCAACGGCAACCGCAGCCTCGACGACCCGGCGCTGTTCGGGCGCTTCGATCGCAACTTCCGCGATTCCGGCGCGATCATGGTCGGTGCCTCGAACGCTGGCGCGCTGCAGCGGGCTTCCTTCAGCAACTGGGGCGCGCGCATCGACGCGCACAGCTGGGGGGCGCAGGTGGTGTCGTGCGGCTATGGCGACCTTTTCTGGCCCAACAACGACGACCTGCAGGCGTACACACAACTCGCGACGGGCACGTCTTCGGCGACGCCGCACATCGCGGCGGTGGTGGCGGCGATCCAGGGCGCCTGCAAGCGCCAGCTCGGCCAAGTGCTGACCAACCAGCAACTGCTGGCGATCCTGCGCACGCATGGCGCGACCACTCCGGACGTGATCGGTCGCCGCACCGACCTCGCCGCGGCCTTCCAGGCGCTGGGCATCTTCGACGGGTTGGCCGTCGGGTCGCCCGAAGTGTCGATCGGTGGCGTGATCCAGGTCGCCATGAATGCGGACAGCAACGCGATCTTCGCGCTCGCCGGCAGCTTCGCGGCGGTCGACACGCCCATCGGTTTGAACCGCAACCTGCATCTCGATTCGGCCTCGATGGCCGTGCTCGGTGCGTTCCTGTTCCCCGCCGGTCAGGCGTCGATGCAGATCCCGGTGCCCAACAACGCCGCGTTGCACGGGACGTCGGTCTACCTGCAGGCGCTGCGCATGGTCCCGCCGACTTCGATGTCGCTGACGAACAGCTGCCAGGTGTCGATCCTGTAGTGGGGCCGGCTACGCCACTGTCTGCCGGTTCTCGGCCAACGCGGCGCCGGCGCCCACTGTTCGTCGCGTTCGCGCTGCTGATGGTCGTCGCCGGGATCGAGGCCGGTGGGTGGCTGGCGTACTGGCTCGGCACTGGCGAGCGGTTCTCCTGGAGCGGCGCGCAGGCCGCGCGGTTGCGGGTGCTAGAGCCTGGGGCTGTGGGAGCCGACCCGACGGCGGCCGCGCAGGCGGCGGCTCGGCAGGGTGTCGTGCTGCATCCGTACCTCGGCTACGTCGACGACGCCGCGGCTGGCGACGTCTACGGGCATGCGATCTCGCGCTTCGGGTTCATCGACGACGCGCCGCCATTGCGGCAAGCGCGGCCGGATCGCTACGTGGTCGGCCTCGTCGGCGGCTCGGTCGCACTGCAGCTCGGCCTCTACGGCACCGAGGCGCTGGCGGCGGCGCTGCAGCGCAGCCCGGCCCTGGCTGGCAAGCAGGTCGACATCGTCCGCCTCGCGGTCGGTGGCTGGAAGCAGCCGCAGCAGCTGTTCGTCGTGCAGTTGCTGTCGATGCTCGGTGGCCACTTCGACTGCATCGTCAACCTGGACGGCTTCAACGAGGTGACCCTGGTCGAGGAGAACGTGCCGTTCGGCGTGCCGGCCTGGTTCCCGCGCAGCTGGGCGCGGTTGGCCGATGCGGCGCCGACCGGGCCGCAGTTGCTGGCCGTGGGGCGCCTTGCCGTGTTGCGCGACGAACGGCACACCGCGGCAGCGGCGGCCGGCGCGTGGTGGTGGTCACCGACCGCGCAGTTCCTGTGGTGGTGGCGGGACCAGGACCGGCAGGCGAAGTTGCGGGCGTTGCAGGTCGAGATCGAGCATGCGCCGGCAGCGTCGTTCGCGGCGACCGGCCCAGGCACCGGTGGCGCCACCGTCGAATC
>CAMAUH010000301.1 GCA_945861365.1 Candidatus Kuenenia stuttgartensis | reverse complement strand
CGGCATGGACGCGCATTCTGCGTCCAGGTCACGGCACACTGCGAACTCCGCATCGCCATGGCCACCGCTCCGAACCCCACCGCGCACACGGCCCCAGCCGCGGCCGCGCTGCCGCACGTCGTCATCGTCGGCGGCGGCTTCGCCGGCCTGTCCGCCGCCCGCGCGCTGCGCGCAGCCCCGGTGCGCATCACGCTCGTCGATCGCCGCAACCACCACCTGTTCCAGCCGCTGCTGTACCAGGTCGCGACCGCGGCGCTGAATCCGTCGGACATCGCCTACCCGATCCGTTCGGTGCTCAACGCGCAGGCGAACGCGCGCACGATCCTCGCGCGCGTGACCGGCATCGACGTGGCGCAGCGCACGCTGCAGCTCGCCGACGGCAGCCTCGCCTACGACTACCTGGTGCTGGCGACCGGTGCGACGCACAGCTACTTCGGCCAGGACAGCTGGGAAGCGTGGGCGCCGGGCCTGAAGACCATCGAGGACGCGCTGGAGATCCGCCGCCGCGTGCTGACCGCCTTCGAGGTCGCCGAGCGCGAGACCGACGCCAGCAAGGTGCCGGCGATGCTGACGTTCGTCGTCGTCGGCGCTGGTGCTACCGGCGTCGAACTCGCCGGCGCGCTGTCGGAGATCGGGCGGCTGACCGTCGCCAAGGACTTCCGCAGCTTCGATCCGCGGCTCGTGCGCGTCGTGCTGGTCGAGGCGGCGGATCGTGTGCTGCCGCCGTACTCGCCGCGTTTGTCCGAACGCGCGCGCGTGCAGCTGCGGGGGCTCGGTGTCGAGGTGCGGCTCGGGGCGAAGGTGACGAAGATCGACGCCACCGGCGTCTGGCTCGGCGACGAGCACATCCCGGCGCGCACGGTGCTGTGGGCCGCCGGTGTCGCGGCATCACCGCTCGGCAAGGCGCTCGGCACGCCGACCGATCGCGCGGGCCGCGTGCAGGTGGCGCCCGACCTCAGCGTGCCCGGCCAGCCGCACGTGTTCGTCGCCGGCGACCTGATGCAGTGCGTGCAGGACGGCAAGCAGGTGCCAGGCGTGGCGCCGGCGGCGATCCAGTCGGGGCGCGCCGTCGGCCGCAACATCGCGGCGCTGGTCGCCGGCCGCGCGACCGCGCCGTTCCACTACCGCGACAAGGGTTCGCTCGCGACCATCGGCCGCGCCAAGGCGGTCGGCACGCTCGGCAAGATCGAGTTCTCCGGCTTCTTCGCGTGGTGGGTGTGGTGGCTCGTGCACATCGCCTACCTGATCGGTTTCCGCAACCGCATCGCGGTGATGATCGGTTGGGCCTGGCAGTACTTCACGTTCTCGCGCGGCGCGCGGCTGATCACCGGGCGCGGTTGGGAACCCAACCGCGGCTGAGCGCCGCGCGCTCGCGATCGAACGGCAGTTCCCGAGGTTTGCATGGCGGTGGTAACGCCGCCCTCGCCGATGCTGCCGGCGTCAGCCAAAGCCGCTCACCCGGGCTTTCCGAGAGTGATGACCGGCTACGCCACCAAACAAGCCAACGTTCCGATCCGCGGTGTCGCGGACCTCGTCGTGCGCTCGCTGCTGGACGACCAGCAGTTCGGCGACGATGGCGGCAAGGCCGAGGCGCTCGGTATCTCGTCGGCGAGCTGGCCGCTGTTCGGCCTCGTGTGGCCGTCGGGCCTGCTGCTCGCCGACCGCATCGCGGCGCGGCCGGTGCGGGTGGGGGAGCGCATCCTCGAAGTCGGTTGCGGTCTCGCGCTCGCCAGCCTGGTCGGCCATCGGCTCGGCGCCGACATGACCGCGTGCGACATCCATCCGCTGGCGGGCGCGTTCCTGCGCGAGAACCTGCGGTTGAACGAGCTGTCGGCGATGTCGTACCGGCACGGCCCGTGGGCGCAGGTCGCGCGCCGCGTCGGCGAACCGTTCGACCTCGTCATCGGCAGCGACCTGCTGTACGAGGCGGATACCCGCGGCGTGCTGGCCGAGTTCCTGGTGCGGCACGCGACGCCGACCGCCGAGGTGTGGATCGTCGATCCCGACCGCGGCAACCGTTCGGCGTTCCATCGGCGGATGGCGTCGTTCGGCTACGAACGCACCGAGGAGCGCGTCGATGCGCTGGCGGACGTCGGGCGTGCGGCGTACCGCGGGCGCTTGATGGTCTATCGCCGCACCGAGGCGGGGGCGGCGGCGGCCGCACTGCTGCCCTGACGCGCTGCCGTCAGCGAGCCGCGCGGTGGTGCTGCTCGAGGTGCGCTCGCAGCGGATCCTGGCCGAAGTCGCGTTCGCGATCGCGCCACACGACGTGCACGTGGTTGGCGTCGTTCTGCGTGTTGTCGTACTCGATCGCGAACGTGCGGCCCTGAACGCGCCAGTAATGGCCCTGGCCGCGCTCGCTGCCGCCGGCCCACACGAAGCGCAGCTCCGGCCGCTGGGCGGCCAGGCGCTGCAACTCCGCGTCGCCGAACTCCGGGCGCAGATTGCGCGCGAACAGTTCGACCAGCTGCCACAGCTGCTGGCGCTGGGGGTCGCTCATCGCCGAAGCGGCGAGGCCCTGCGTGGCGTCGAGCACGCTGAACGCCGCCTTCGGGCCGAGCAGCACGTCGGGCGGTGCCTGGTCGCTGACCACCGCGGTAGCGCGCTGCGTCGCATCGAGCGCCAGCAGCAGCGCGCGGCCGAGATCCTCTTCGGCGGCGAGCACGCGCTGGCCGAGGTTCGGCCCTTCGCGCTGTTCGTGCGGGTTGCTGCCGAGGAAGTGCGGCGTCGAGGACACCAGCCAGCCGCCGAAGAACGTGAAGTGCATCGACACGTGGTGGCCCTGCATGCGCACCGCGAAGGCGCCGTCGGCGCTCGGCTCGCCGCACACCAGCAGCGTGTAGCGCGCCGGGTCGCGGTGGCTGGCGTCGCCGCCGCCGCGGCTCTCCATCGTGCGCAGCAGGTTCTCGAGCTGCACGATCGCCATCGTCTTGCCCAGGCCCCGCGGGCTCAGCAGCGTGCGCAGCAGCGCGTCCACGCGCTGCATCGCCGCGGCATCGAGATCGCCGAACTCGACGCCGGGGTAGCGGCCGGGCACGAACGCCCACGTCGTGCGGTCGGCGTGCTCGAGCGGGCGCGTGGCCTTGCTGCGCAGTTCCGGCGGCAGGTTGCTCAGGAAGCTGCGCGCCGCGGTCGCGACGTCGGCGACCGCTGGATCGAGTGCCGGCGGCGGCGCGCTCGCGCAGGCGGCCAGCAGGGCGACGAGAAGGGACGCGAGGGGACGCAGGCGCATGGGCGCGGCACCGTAGCCGCAGCGCCGCCGTTCCTCACCGCGGCGGATGCTGTTCGTGGTCGTGCGTGCTGCGCTGCCACGCTTCGGCAAGGGCGAGTGCGCGCGCTTCGTCGTACAGGTTGGCCGTGAACGCGACACTGCGGGGCGTGCCGTCCTTGCGGAAGCCGCGCGGCACACACACCGCCGGTTGCCCCGTGAGGTTGCTGAGCACGAGCATGGTGCCGTGGCCGGTCGGATGGACGAGCACGTCGACCTGCTGCAGCGCCGCGTCGAACGCCAGCATCGCCTTGCGGCGCACGCGGCTCGCGCGCAGGTACTCGACGGCCGGCACCAGCTGCGCGCTGCGGAACGCGTTCGGCCAGCTGTCGGCGCGCTGCTGCGCCAGCAGGTCGTCCTGGCCGCTGCGCGTCAGTTCGTCGAACGCGGTCGCGGCCTCCGCCAGCAGGATCGGCATCAGCGCGCGGTAGGGCAGCTCGGGCAGCGTGACCGGCACGAGTTCGCAGCCGAGCGCGCGCAGTTCGTCGAGGAACGCGTCGCGGTCCTTGGTGTCGGCCCAGCCGTCGGCGAGCCAGCCGACCCGGAAGCCCTGCACGGCGATCGGCCCGAGGTCGCGGTGCGGCTGCTGCGTGGTGCTGTCGTCGCGCGGGTCGTGTCCCTGGATCACCGCGAACACGATCGCCGCATCGGCGGCGCTGCGCGCCATCGGCCCGAGCTTGTCCATCGTCCACGACAGCGCCATCGCCCCGTGCCGGCTGATGCGACCGAACGTCGGCCGCAGGCTCGAGCAGCCGCAGCGTGCCGACGGCGACAGGATCGAGCCGCACGTCTCCGAGCCGATCGCGAACGGCACGCAGCCCGACGCCACCGCCGCAGCGGGGCCCGCCGACGAGCCGCTGCTGCCCTGTTCGGGCTGCCACGGGTTGCGGGTCTGGCCGCCGAACCAACCGTCGCCCATCGCCAGTTCGCCGAGCGACAGCTTGGCGACCAGGATCGCCCCGGCCGCGTCGAGCCGTTCGACGACGGCGGCGTCTTCGTCGAGCAGCTGCGCCTCGAACGGTTTCGCGCCGTAGGTCGTGCGGATGCCCTTCGTCGCCAGCAGGTCCTTGGCGCCCCACGGAATGCCGTGCAGCGGGCCGCGCACCTTGCCCTGCTGCAGTTCGGCATCGAGCACCTTCGCCTGCGCGCGCGCACGTTCGCTGCACAGCGTGACGACGTGGTGCAGCTGCGGGTCGAGGCGGGCGAGGCGCGCCAGTGACAGTTCGACCAGTTCGCTACAGGTGACCTGCTTGCTGCGCAGCAATGCACCGAGCGTCGGGATGCTCGCGTAGGCGAGGTCGTCGAGGTTCGCGGGGCGCTCGACCTTCGGCAGTTCGCGCGGTGCCGCGGTCAGGGTGTTGGCGCGCACGTTCATGCCGGGCAGCAACGGGTCGAACGTGAACGCCAGCGCGTCGGCGTTGGTCAGCGGCACCTTGCGCACCTCGGCGTAGCCGTCGCGCTGCTCGGCGACGGTGCGGGTCATCAGCTTCAGCTCCGCGTCGGTCAGTTCGAGGCCGAGCACGCGCGCGGCGGCGCGCAGGTCGTCGATCGCTTGCGAGGCGGGTGGGGGCGACGGTTCCTGGAGCAGTGGGAGGGCGGCGAGCAGCAGCGCGAGCATCGGCGCGAGCTTAGGGGACGCCCCGGATGTGTTTCGCATGGCAGCCGCCAGATGCCAACGGAACTGCTGCGCTGGTCCGCGTGGTGAGCAGTAGCGATGCCGGCCGGTGTTTGCTGCGACTTCGCTGTGCAGCTGCTCGGTCTAGCGATGACGAGCAGACGTTCTGCAACCTGCCGTGGTCGAAGCCGCGGTCGGCCTTCGCATCCAGCCGCAATCGAACATCCGCCGAGCCTCGCTTGACCGCTCGAGGGTGACGGTGCAATAGCTGCCGAATCAGATGGGCAGACGTGATCCGTTGAGCAGGCCGCAGGCGTCGAAGCAGAAGCTGTCGAGTCGCAAGCGGGCGAAGCCGAGCCAGGGCGTGCTGCCGTTGCGCCAGAACGGCGGCCGCCGAGCCGGGGCCGGGAGGAAGCCCAAGGGCGATCAGGCCATGGTCAGCCATGGCCTGCGGGCCGCGCTGGCCGCGCGGTTCCCGGCCCATGTGACGATGAAGCTTCTGCGTGGACTGCCGCGCCTGCGCAGCCGCCCCGAGTACGCGGCGTTGCTCTCCGCATTTGCTGGCGGCTGCGACCACCACGGTTTCCGCCTCACCCACTACGCAGTGCTCAACGACCACCTGCACTTGCTGGTCGAAGCTGCCGACCGCGCGACGTTGTCGCGCGGTCTGCAGGGCCTCGCGATCCGCATTGCCAAGGCCCTGAACAAGCTGTGGCGCCGCCGCGGCACCGTGTTCGCCGATCGCTACCACGACCGCATCCTGAAGTCGCCGCGCGAGGTGCGCAACGCG
>CAMAUH010000300.1 GCA_945861365.1 Candidatus Kuenenia stuttgartensis | reverse complement strand
TTCAAGCTGATCGAGCCGATCCTGCTGGTCGTGCTGGCCGTGATCGTCGGCTTCATCGTCTTCGCCCTGTTCATGCCGCTGCTCACGATGATGCAGCAGATCGGCAAACGCTGAGTCGTGTCACTCGCCTGGCGCATCCTGCTGCTGGCGTTGCTGCTGAACGTGATCACGGTCGGCAGCGTGCAGGTGGTGGTGCACCTGTCGCAGCAGAACTGGTTCTCGAACCAGCGCCAGCTGCTGCAGGACTCGGTGAACGCGTCGTTCGAAGAACTCGAGCGCGTCTACTCGGCGTCGCAGTTGCGCAGCGTCGGTTCGGACACGACCGTCACGCGGCGCCTGCTCGCCAACGGCGCCCTGCACGAGCTGTACGACGACATCATCGTCACCAGCGGACTGCCGCCGTACGAGGTCGTCTACCTGAACCTGGCGGGTGCTGTGCACCGCGATCCGGCGACGTTCCCGAACGACGTCATCACCGCCGGCATGGTGAAGGCGCGCGAGTTCGACGGCGGCATCGTGCCGGTAGCCGACGGCTTCTGCCGCGCGCTGCGCCAGGCTGGCGCCGTGGTGGGCTACCTGTGGTTCAAGCCCAAGCATCTGCCGACGCTGCCGCGGGCGCTGCCGCTGTGGACTTCGATCTCCGGCGTCGCGGCGTCGACGCTGTTGTTCGGGCTGGTGTTGTTCTGGGTCACGCGCGCGGCGATCCGCACGCCCTTGCAGGCGATCAGCGAGGCGGCGGCCGCGGTCGCGATGGGGCGCTACGACGTGCACGTGCCCGCCGGGCACGCGGTGCCGGAACTGGGGCCGCTGCTGCAGACGTTCAATCGCATGGCGGCCCAGGTGTCCGACCACACGCGCACGCTGGAGCGCGCGGTGCACGACGCGGTCGAGCAGACCAAGCAGCAGGAACGGGCGCTGGTGTTGAGTTCGCGCCTCGCCAGCATCGGCACGCTGGCGGCGGGCGTCGCGCACGAGATCAACAACCCCATCGGCGGCATGCAGAACGCGGTCAACCGGCTGCTGCAGTCGCAGGGGTTGGCCGACAGGCAGCGCACCTACCTGCAGCTGGTGCAGGACGGTCTGCAGCGCATCGCCCGCACGACGCGGCGGCTGCTGGACTTCTCACCGCGCCAGGTCGCGGCCGGCAACTTCCCGTTGGCGACCGCGGTCGAGGGCGCGCGGGCGCTGGTCGAGCACCGCGTGCAGGTCAGTGGCGTGTCGCTCACGGTCGAGCTGCCGGCGGACCTGCCGATGGCATTCGGCGATCCCCACGAGATCCAGCAGGTGGTGCTCAACCTGCTGCTGAACTCGCTCGACGTCATGGAGCCGCGCGGCGGCAGCATCCGCGTGCATGCGCGCAGCGAAGGTGGGTGGCTGCACCTGCACGTCGACGACGATGGTCCCGGCATGGCGCCGCAGGACCTCGGGCGCGTGTTCGACCCGTTCTTCAGCAAGAAGGATCGCCCGGATGCCAGCGGGCTAGGGCTGTTCATCTGCTTCTCGATCGTGCGCAACCACGGTGGTGAGATCACCGTCGATTCGAAGCCGGGCGAGGGCTTCCGCGTGCACATCGTGCTGCCGCAGGCCGCTGCCTGAGGGGCGACCGGGCGAGGCTCAGGCCTGTGCTTCGGTCTCGCTGCCCGACCACAGCCAGACCTGGTTCTTGCCGCGGCGCTTGGCTTCCTGCAGCGCGCGATTGGCGTTGCGGCGCAGGTGGTCGACGCTGCTGGCCGCGCGGCCGTCGTAGCTGTCGACGCCGATCGACACCGTGACCTGGCGCGAGTAGTTGCCCTTCTGCACGACCATGCCGGCGATGCGCTGGCGGATGCGCAGCGCGGTCTGCACCGCCTCGCCTGGGCTGGTCTGCGGCAGCAGCACGCAGAACTCGTCGCCGCCGAAGCGCGCGGCGAAGTCGGTTTCGCGCACGTTGGTCTTCAGTGCGTCGGCGACCCGGCGCAGCACCTCGTCGCCGAACGCGTACTCGGTGGAGTCGTTGACGCCCTTGAAGTTGTCGACGTCGATCAGCAGCAGCGACATCGGGTTCTGGTGGCGCTGCGCGCGCTTCCATTCGAGCCCGAGGATCTTCTTCATGTAGAGCTCGGAGGTGAGCCCCGTCTTGAAGTCGATGCTGACCTGGCTCTCCAGCTGGCGGGCGCGCACGTGCAGGCCGCGGATCCGGTGGCGGGCCTGCATCGCCAGATCGACGCGGTAGACGCACTCTGCCGGCGAGCAGGGCTTCAGCACGAAGTCGCGGAACGGCACCCGCAGCTGCCGCGCCTCGGACAGGGCCTGCAGGTCGTCGACGAGCAGGATCACCGGCACGGCATCCTCGTCGCGGTGCAGGCCGGCGAGCAGTTCGACTTCGACGCCGTTCTCGCACAGCACCAGCGGGTTCAGCAGCACGGCCTCGGGCCGCACTTCGCCGAGCAGGCGGTGGCTCTGCGCCAGGGTTTCGGCGACGTGCACCACGTAGCCACTCCGTAGCAGGGCCGCAGCCAGCTCACCCAGGGGGTCGCGGTTGTGGTTCATCACGAGCACGACCGCCGGGGCGGTCGTGCCCATTGCGTCCGCTTCGTGTCCGTGCGGCATGTCCCCAGGCTCTGGGCGAGGCGCGGCCCCGGACAGCGGGGGCTTGCGCAGATGGCTCTCCACGTACGGCTCGGAAGACAAGAATGCCTCTGGCGGAATGCTGCCGTGACGAGTCCGCGGCTCGTTTTGCGAGGTGCGGCAGCGATAGAAGGGCGGCAGTCTAGGCAGGGTCTTCACGAGCGCAAGCCCAGCCGTTCGGGCCGTCGCCGGCGGCTCCCCGGGCCAGCCGGCGGCGGCCCCGGAATCGGAATGCCTGCAGCAAGGCAGCAGCACTGCCTTGACGCGCACGTACCCGTCCCTAGAATCCTCCGCCCTTTGAGTCCGCCGGCCGCCACCCATCCGGGCGGTCGCCGACAGCAGACGCTGCAAACCAACGCCGCCGCAGGCAAACCAATCGTTAGGCAAGGAGCCGACCGCACGTGCCGCTCGTAACAGCACAAGAACTGATCGACGCCGGGGTGCACTACGGGCACCAGTCCAGCCGCTGGAACCCGAAGATGAAGCCGTTCATCCACGGGAAGCGGCACAAGATCCACGTGATCAATCTGGAGGAGACGATTCGCGGCTTGTACCGCGCGACGCACTTCCTCCGTCACCTCGCGGCGACCGGCGCCCAGATCATGTTCTTGGGCACCAAGAAGCAGATCCGTCCGGTGGTCGATGCGCAGGCGAAAAAGTGTGGCATGCCGCCCGTGACCGAACGCTGGATCGGCGGAACGCTGACCAACTTCGCGACCGTGCGGGAGCGCTTGGCGCGCCTGCTCGAGCTCGAGCAGCTGGAGACCACCGGCGGCATCGAGAAGTACAAGAAGAAGGACCAGTCGACGATGCGTCGCGAGATGAAGCGCATCCGCCGCAACCTCGAGGGTGTGCGCGATCTGCACGGCCTGCCGGGTGCCCTGATCGTGGTCGACCCGCGTCGCGAGGACAACGCCATGCGCGAAGCCAAGCGCATGAACGTGCCGGTCGTCTGCGTGCTGGATACGGACTGCGATCCGTCGCTCGCCGACATCGTCATCCCGGCGAACGACGACGCGATGAGCTCGGTGCAGTTGATCCTCGGCAAGCTGTCCGATGCGATCCAGGAAGGTCGCCAGCAGTGCGATGACAGCACGCTGCGCGATGCCCAGCGCACGGCTTCGGAAGACGTCCGCAATCGCCAGGCGCCTGGTCGTCGCAGCTCGGAAGGGCGCGATGGCGGTGGCCGCGGTGGTCGCGATGGCGGCCCGCGTCGCGGTGGTCCTGGTGGTCGCCGTGGACCGGGTGGTCCTGGTGGTCCGGGCGGTGGTGGTGGTGGCGGCGGTGGCCGCAGCTTCCAGACTGCTAGCCACGCCGACTCGGTTTCGATCGGCACGGCCGAGAAGCCCGAGGGCGACGCAGCACCTGCGGCGCCGGCCGGCAGCTGAGCGGCGTCAGGCCCTTCGAATCTCCATTGCGGGGATGGCCTCCGTTTCGTGGGTGGCGCCGCTGCGAATCTCGCTGGCGCCACCCACACTAGTACCTAGAGGAATGTGATGAGCGACTTCGATCTGAATACCGTGAAGCGCCTGCACGAGATGACCGGCGCATCGATGGCTGACTCCGAGCAAGCGCTCGAGCAGTGCAATGGCGACATCGAGAAGGCGCGCGATCTGCTGAAGAAGCAGGGCAAGGCCACCGCTGCCGATGTCGATGCGAAGACCGTGATGCGGCTGCGCGAAGTCACCGGCGCGCCGATGATGGACTGCAAGCAGGCGCTGAAGGAGTGCGGCGGCGACACCGAGAAGGCCAAGGAGTGGCTGCGCAAGAAGGGCAAGCAGGTCGCCGACAAGGCCGCTGGCCGCGAGATCAAGGAGGGCATCGTCTATGCCTACCAGCACCACAACGGCAAGGTCGGCGTGCTCGTCGAGATCGCGTGCGAGACCGACTTCGTCGCCAAGAACGAGGACTTCAAGTCGTTCTGCAAGGGCGTGGCGTTGACGGTGGCCGCGTACTCGCCGGCGTTCCTCAACCGCGATGCGGTGTCGGCCGAGGCGCTCGAGAAGGAGCGCAAGATCGTGCTCGAGATGACCGCCGAGTCGATGAAGGGCAAGCCGCAGGCCGTCATCGACAAGGCCGTCGAAGGCAGGATGGACAAGTTCTTCGCCGAGAAGTGCCTGATGCAGAAGCAGTACGTGCCCGACGAGACCAAGACCGTCGAGCAGATGCGTACCGAGCTGGTTGGCAAGATCGGCGAGAACATCCAGGTCCGGCGCTTCGTGCGCATGGAACTGGGTTGCTGAGAACGGGATTGCCGAGCCGCGCGGCGTCGATCGCCGGCGCGGCCGCACCGTTGGCACGAGCGTCCGGTCGCTGACTTCCCGCACACCCATGCCCGACAGCAAGCCGCAACTCACCGAACCCCCGCGCAACGTCAAGCGCATCCTGCTGAAGATCAGCGGCGAGAGCCTTGGTGAGGAAGGGGCTGGAGTGGCGCCGCCGGTGGTTGCCACCGTGGCGGCGCAGATCGCGCGGGTTCACCGCCTCGGCGTCGAAGTCGCGGTCGTCTGCGGCGGCGGCAATCTGCTGCGCGGCGCCGAGTTCGCGAAGCTCGGCACCAACCGCGCCGCGGCGGACCACATGGGCATGCTGGCGACGGCGATCAATGCGCTCGCCTTGCAGGATGCTCTCGAGCGGGCCGGCATCGAGACGCGCGTCGCCTGCGCCGTCGAGATGAAGACGGTCGCCGAGCCATACATCCGACGCCGTGCCATCCGCCATCTCGAGAAGGGCCGGGTGGTGATCCTGGCTGGCGGCACCGGCAATCCGTATTTCACGACCGACACCGCGGCCGCGCTGCGTGCCACCGAACTCGGCGTCGACGCCATCTTCAAGGCCACCAAGGTCGACGGCGTCTACACCGCAGATCCCGCGAAGGACAAGACTGCGCGCAAGTTCACGACCCTTGGCTTCGCTGAGGCCTTGTCGCGCAACCTGCAGGTGATGGATCGCACCGCGTTCACCCTCTGCATGGAGAACCGGATGCCGATCATGGTGTTCGACATGTTCGTCGAAGGGAACATGGAGCGCGCGGTGCGGGGCGAAGACATCGGTACGTGGGTCTTCTGATCCGGGGTCTTCTGATCGCCCGGTCTTCTGATCGGGGGGCTGCCGATCCGGGGCCTTCCG
>CAMAUH010000299.1 GCA_945861365.1 Candidatus Kuenenia stuttgartensis | reverse complement strand
CTTGGTCCAGGCTGCATCACTTGCCGTTCTCCTCGATCGCGACGTCGCAGAAGGTCAGGGCCGCGATGCCGTTCGCGCCGCGCAGCACGTTGCCCGGCTTCCAGCGGCGGCTCCGCAGGTAGGTGATCGTGCGCGCTTCTGTCGCGTTGTCCAGTTGCAGGCGCAGCGTGTTGCCGGTCACGGTGCCGCCGACCACCTTGCTGTTGCCCTCGAGATGGAACTGGTCCGCGAGTGCGTCGGCGAAGACGACGGGTTGATCGAACTCGAGCTCGATCGCGTCGCGCGCGGCGCTGGCGAAGCGGGCGCTGCGCAGGTCGGGGGCCGTGATCGCGGCCCCCGGTTGCACGCCGTACAGGTCGCGTTCGACCAGCGGGCGGATCAGCTTCGCGAACTGCGCGTAGCCGTCGAGCGGGTAGTGGCAGCCGCCTGGCGGTTCGATGCCGAGCGTCGACATCACGCTGAGCTTCGCGAACGAACGGCCCAGCGTGCGCTGCACGTCGCGCAGCCGGTCGTCGGAGCCATCGCTGCCCATCGCGCACGCGTGCGGCCAGATCTGGAAGACGTAGCGGTGCTGCGCGTTCGGGTAGTCGCGCTGCCAGCCGCCGGCCATCGCGACGAAGTCGTCGTGGTACGTCTCGTGGCCCCAGCGACCCGACGGGCCCGCGGCGCCCTGGTCGTTCTCGCCCTGGTGCCAGAACACCGCGCGGATGCCGTGCGTCAGCCGCGCTGCGCGCGCGCGCCACAGCAGGCGGCCATAGATCGAGTCGCGGTCCTCGGGGTCCGCTTCGTTGCGCTGGTGCTGGTCGATGCGCGAGCCACCGACGGCGCCGTTCAGGATGCAGATCGGGATGCGGTGCGCTTCGACGAGCTGCGTGCCGAGCAGCAGCGCCCAGTAGCCGACCTGCAGCCGGCCTTCGCGCGCGCGGCAGACGGCGGGGCCCCACACGCTGCGCCGCGCTTCGCCGCCGCCGCCCATGCAGCCGAACGAGCGCACCCATTCGCTCTGCAGCGGCGGATCGTCCTTGCCGACGTCGGTCGCTTCGGCGTTGGACTGGCCATCGACGAGCAACGCGTCGCCGCAGACGAGGTCGTCGGCGGCGAGCACGACCGTCTCGCGCCCGCCGGCCTTGGTCAGCAGCTCGGCGCGGTAGTGCACGAGCCCCGGCTTCAGCTCCGCCTTCAGGTCGAAGCGGCGATCGGCGCCGACCTTCGCGTCGTCGGTCGCGAACGGCTTGCCGTCGGCGAGCACGCGCAGGAACACGCGGTCCGCCTTGCCGGGCAGCTCACCGCGCCACACCAGCGTGCCGACCCCGCGGTCGTCGCGCGCATAGAACTGGTGGTCGGCTGGCTGCTCGTCCGCGGCCCACGGCTGCGGCACCCATGCGTGGCGCGCGGGTTCGGTGACCTGGATCGTGGCACTGCGCGTGACCGGCGTGCCGCCGTTGTCGAGGGTCAGCGTGACCGTCATCGGCCCGCTCGCCATCGCGCGTTCGAGCACGAGCTTGCCGGCCTCGCTGCGCCGCACGGCAGCGACGCCATCGACGCGCCAGACCTGGCGCAGCTCCTCGACCGACTTCAGCTTCATTCCGGCGAGGTTGCCGACTGCCGGCGCCAACGTCAGCGGCTTGCGGCCGTCCCACTGCGGCGGCGCCGACAGCGTGAACACCGGATCCGGCACCTGTTCGCGGATCGTCACCGGGATGTCGAGCGTGCGCGTCTCCTGCGGGAAGACGCCGACGAACTGCAGCGCCAGCGTCTGGTCGCCGGTCACGCGGCCGGCGCTCAGCGTGAACTCGAAGCGATCGACGGCGACCGTCGTGGTCTGGCCATCGCGCAGCAGGCGCCAATAGACCTTCTGCGCGCCGCCCGCGGTCGCCTTCACCGTCGCGGTGGCACCTTCGCGCACTTCGAGTGCCGGCACCGAAGCCACGAACTTGTCGCCGGCGGCGACGAGCGGGCCGACCAGCGTCTGCAGCGGCTTCTGGTTCTCGTGGCATAGCCGCACCCAGGCCGGCGAACGCACGACGTTGCTGATGCGCACCTCGTCGAGTTCGCCGGTGAAACCGTGACCATGCCAGCCACCGAGGTCGAAGCGCACGACGCCGGGGATGTCGAGCAGCGGCGTCGACGCGCCCTGCAGCACGCCGTTCACGTAGACGCGCGAATCCTCCTTCGCGTACGTGTGCACGACGTGCGTCCACTCGTGCAGCGCGAGCGGGCTCTTCGCCTCGACGTCGGCGAAGTAGCACTGGATCGCTATGCGCGGCGGGCTCAGCAGGTTCAGCATCACCTTGCCGGGCCGCTGCTCCTTGCCCCACGCCAGCACGGTGGTGTTCGCGTGCTCGGCGCGGAACCACGCTTCGGTGCTGCTGGTGCCGGCACCCTTCGGGAACGTCTCGATGGCTTCCCCGCACTGGATGCCGCTCCGGCCGTCGAAGCGGCGGCCTTCGCCGACCATGCCGGCGATGGGTTGCGTGCCTTGGTCGGTGGCGCGCACGGTGCCGACGGTGTCGCGCAGCGACGGATCGAGGTGCAGCACGCTGACGAAGCCGTTGTCGGTGGCGAACACCTTGCTGCCGTCCGACGTGCTCTTCGCGGCGGCATTGCCCCAATGCAGGTGCAGCGGCTGGCGCGCATCGCCGCGCAGGCTCGGCACGCGCACCCACACGCTGGCGGTGCCGGCCTGCGCGTCCCACTGCTCGATCTCGTGCGCGAGCGTGGCACCCGAGGCGTCGCTGATGCGCAGGTCCTCGCCGCGCGGTTGCGCTTGCTTGAAGTCGAAGAACGCGCGGTCGAGGCGCAGCAGCACGGGGAAGTTCTCGACGACCGCGTCGGCCGGCAGGTCGGCGCCGTCCTTCGTCGTCAGCAGCCAGCAGGTGCCGTGTTGTTTCCAGGCCTTGAAGTCAAAGCCGGGCTTGCGGGGAGCCGGCGTGTCCTGCGGTGCGGTCGCTGGCGACGGCGCCACTGACTGCGCCGGGAGTGCTGTGCTGATTGCGCCGACGGTGAGTACGTGGAGCAACAGGCGGGCGAGCGGCCGCGGGCGGAGTGGGGGCATGGTGGGAGAGGGCGGCGTGCTGGGCGGCACGCGGGGCGCGCGGGAACATACGCCGCGGCTCGGGATCGCGCGCCGGTCCCCCTGAAGTCACCCGCGATGCAGCGAACCGTTGCGCCAGCGATCCGCCAGCGCATTGATCGGTTCACACAGCAGATCCACCACCGGCATCGCCGCCAGCAATCCCTCGTCGAACGCCGGCTCCGTCTCCGTCACCGCATCGCTCAACGCCGCATAGCGATTGCGGTACCCACCGAGCACCGAACGCAATGACCCCGCGTCCATGTGCTCGTGGAACTTCACGTGCAGCAGCGTGATGCCGATCGTCTTGTTCTGCTCGACCTCGGGCACCAGCAGCACCGTGCGGTCGTCGCTGCGGCCCTTGGCGACGATGCACTGCCGTTCCATCGCGACCAGGTGCTTGGTGCCGCGCAGCACCGGGTTGCCCGACGTGCGCGAACGCAGCGTCGTGGCGATGCCGCGCTGGTCGATGACGTGGATGCGCGCGTTGCCGGCCTCCAGGTTGCCGTCGATGCGATAGCGCGTGCTGCCGAGCACGGACACCACCGCCGGATCGAGCCCGGCCAGCGCGCGCAGGTCGCGGTAGCCGATGTGGTCGCGGTGGGCGCCCGCTTCCAGCAGCGCCTTCACCAGCGGCACCGTCAGCACCGCCTCGTCGTTGCGCGAGATGCCGACCGTGACCGTCTTCGCCTGGTGTTTGATCGCGTCGACCGGCCGCGTCAGCTGGTCGATGCCGTGCGTCAGTTCTTCGGTCAGGCGGTCGACGACGACGCCGGGCGCGCCCGGTTCGCCGAACTCGATCGCGAACACGTCGAGCGGCACGAAGCCGAGCGCGTAGTTGCACAGCGACACGAGGCGCGCCGCGGTGCGCGCTTCCAGCGTGCCGTCGTAGCGGCCGAGCAGCAGGTCCTTGCGGAACTCGAGCCACGGCTGCTGCAGGTGCGGCCGCAGTTCGCCGAGCACGTCCTTGCCGGCAGCGCCTTCGGCGACCACTTCCTCGATCGCGCCGCGCATGCGACGCAGCGGCAGCGCCAGCTGGTCGATCGCCAGCGCCGTGCGGTAGCCGAACAGGTGGCCCGCCATCGTCGACAGGATGTAGGCGAGAGCCGGGTGCACGGCCGGAACGTGGATCGTCGCCGCCGCGCTCGAGAAGCGCGCTTCGCCGGCCGTCGCGATCACGATCGGGCAGGCCTTGTGCGCCTTGTAGATCGCCACTTCCTTGGCGACGTCGTCGGCGGTCGAGCCGGTCAGGCCCGCGGCACAGACCAGGATCATCGGCTCGGCGGACAGGTCGATGTGCTTCTTGTCCTCGGTCGCGTCGCAGGCGATCGACTTGTAGCAGAGCTCGCTGAGCTTGATGCGGATCTCGGCGGCGGCTGTGCGGTTCTTGCCGTTGCCGACCAGCGCCCAGTAGCGGCGCTGCGGCGCCAGGCGGCGCGCGATCTCGGCGATCGCGTCGTCCTGCTGCAGCACGGCGCGCATCGCGGTCGGCAGGTCGAGCAGCGCCTGCAGCAGTTCGTGTTCTTTCTGGTCGTCGGCGACGTTGGCGGCGCGCGCGAGCGCCAGCGCCAGCAGCTGGCCGGCGGCGCACTGCGCATAGAACGCCTTGGTGCTGGCGACGCTCATCTCGACGTCGCGGCCGTCGCTCGTGTAGAGCACGCCGTCGGCCTTGTCGGTCAGGTCGCTGCCGCGGCGGTTGACGATCGCGAGCACGGTGGCGCCGCGCTGGCGAACGAGGTCGACGGTGCGGTTGGTGTCGGTGGTGGTGCCCGACTGCGACACCGCGATGATCAGCGTGTCGCGCATGTCGTCGCGCATCGAGAAGCCGCTGAGCTCGGTGGCCGGCAGTGCGGTGATCGACAGCGACGTGCGCACCAAGGCGTCGTTCAAAGCGCCGGCGATCGCCTGGCCGGCGACGGCGGCGGTGCCCTGGCCGATCACCAGGATGCGCTTCGTGCGGCCCTGCTGCAGCGCTTCGACGGCGGCTTGCGGCAGCGACGCGGGCGGCAACGCCACGCGCAGCTTGCCGTGGTGGCGCACGAGTCGGCCGCGCAGCGTCTTCTGCAGCGACACCGGCGCCTCGCCGATCTCCTTCAGCAGGAAGTGGCGGAACTCGCCGCGGTCGATGTCGCGCGTCGTCACCGCGGCGCGCGCGAGGTTCTTGTCGGCGAGCGGCAGCGCGGTGCCGTCGTAGGCGATGCGCGTGATGCCGGTCAGTTCGCCGGCGCTGCTGCGCGCTAGCATCACGACCTGGCCGCGCGACGCGGCCGGGTTCTGCGGATTGCCGGGCGTCTCGCCGTCCATGCGCAGGTAGCGCTCGCACTCCTCGATGACGCCGTACGGCTCGCTGGCGACGACGAACGTGTCCTCGGTCAGGCCGACGTACAACGCCTGGCCGCTGCCGCGCAGCGCCAGCGCCAGGTGGTGTGGATCGCGCGTGGTGGCGGCGCCGATCGCGACCGAACCTTCGAACGCGGCGACCGTGCGGCGGAACGCTTCGGCCAGCGGCAGGCCATCGCGCATCTGCCGCGACACCAGCGTCGGGATCACCTTCGCGTCGGTGGTGATCGGCTCGGCGATGTGCAGCTGGTGCCGCGCGATCAGTTCGTGGTGGTTGTCGACGTCGCCGTTCAACGCACCGATCACGTACGGGCCGGTGCCGGTGGTCTCT
>CAMAUH010000298.1 GCA_945861365.1 Candidatus Kuenenia stuttgartensis | reverse complement strand
GCCGACCTGCACGCCCGCCGGCCGGTACGAGCAGAGGTGGAACGCGCCGAGGAAGAGATTCATGCCACCGCAGCAGCGATAGAACGCGCGCAGCGAGGTGGGCAACGCGGTGCCGATCACGCGCTCGATCCCGTCGAGCGTCGCCGCGGAACAGCCGGGGAACACGACGTGCATCCAGGCCATCTCGTCGTCGACCGGCATGCGGCCGAGCAGTTCGACACCCGAGCGCAGCTTGCGGCTGCCGAGGGCGCGCCACCCGTCGATCAGGTCGGAGATGGTCACGATGTGCTGGTTGACGCTCGTAAGCATGGGCAACCCTTCGGCCGGCGCTGACCTGGAGCAAATCGGGTGCTTCCCCTACGCCCCGGAAACCGGAGCGCTACCGACTCCGGCGCCTCGCTGCTTCGCATGGCGACAACAGCCGACCGACGATGTGGGCGACGCGCTACTCGATCACGGCGATGTGCTCGCGCGGCACGAAGCCGCTGCGATCGGCCGCGCGGACACGCACGAAGCCACCTTCCGTCCCCCCGAGCAATTCGACCCTCACGCCGGGTCGCACTGTCGCAACGGGAGACAACCCGGCTTTGGGTTCCGCCGTGATTTCGAGCGACTGCAGGGCGATCGCCCCCGGCAAGCGGGCCGGGGCGAGCCACGACAGCTCGATCGCGAACGCACTCGCCACCACCAGCGCGACGACACCGAGCTGCCGCAGCGCCCGGCGGCGGCCGAACAGCAGGCAGCCAGCAGCCACCGCCATCAGCAGCGCACAGACGACCACCTGCTCGCCGCGCGTGCATCGCGCCCGCAGCGCCGCCAGTTCGTCGAGCAGGCCGCGCGGCCCCTCGTCGAGTTCCAGGCGACGCGTGACGAACTGCAGGTTGGCGAGCAACTCGGGATCGCGCGGCAGGCCGAGGCGAGCACACTCGTAGGCCCACAGCGCGCGCGGCAGGTCGCCCATGCGCACCTGGCAGTTGCCGCGCGCCTGCATGCAACGGCGATCGCCGGTCGCGGCATGGCGCTGCGCGAAGGCCGCATCGGCGGCGGCGTAGTCGCCGGCGCGATAGGCGGCGATCGGGTCGGTCGCCGGTTGCTGGGCGGCAGCGGCAGGCGACAGGGCGCACGCACACCACGGCACCAGCAACCACAGCAGCATGGCGCCGACGCCGAAGCGCAGGCGCTCGAGTCGCTGCACGAGTTCGCGCACGGCGCCAGGCTGCAGCGTCGAGCCACCGCCGTAGCGCGCCGCGGTGCCCTGCTCGATCGCCACAGCGACATCGGCGGCACTGGCGGCATCGAGCCCGGCGGTCTGCAGCTGCTCAGCGACATCGGCGCGGATCACCGCAGCACCGGGCACACCCAGGCGCGAACCGAGGTACTCGGCAAGGGCATCGAGCGGCTCCGCGCCGGCCTGCAGCGCCCGTTCCATCACCTTCGCGGCGCCGCGCGAACGCGAACCGACGACGTCGGCGCGGGCGCGCAGCAGCCGCTGCCGACCGAGCCAAGCGAGCCCGGCCAACAGCCAGGGGCCGAGCACGGCCGCCCACACCAGCCACGGCGAGACCACCGACGCCAGCACCGCCGGCCCTTCCAGCGACGGCAGGTCGAACACGTCGTCGACACCGGGCGTCACCGCCTTGCGTTCGCGATCCGGCAGCGGCAACAGCCCTTCGCCGGGCGGCAGGGCCTGCACCGCCAGCGGCAAGGCGCGCGTCGACACCGCCACGAAGCGTTCGCTGCCGGGCTGGGTGTCGAAGTAGTTCCAGCCGATCGCCGGGACTTCGCGCACGTCCGTCGACAACGGCGTCAGGTCGTACGTGACGACGACCTTGTCGGCGTCGCGCTTCAGTTCGGTCTGCCCGAGCTTGTGGAAGCCCGGCAGTTCATCGAGCGGCGGCAGGCGCAGGAACTCGAGGTTGCCCTGCCCGCGCACGGTCAGCGACAGGCGCACCGCGGTGCCGACCTTGACGCTGTCGCGATCGAGCGAGGCCTCGATCGTGAACCGTCCCACCGCCCCGTAGTAGGGCTGCGGCCGGCCGGCTTCGGGGATCGGCAACACCTCGACCGCGGCGGACTGGCCGTCGACGACGTAGTTCGCCGTCAGTGCCCGCGAGCCGACCAGGAACGGGTCGTTGCTGCCGGCGCGCCGGATCAGGTGGTAGCGCAGGCTCGGCGCTGTGAGCTCGATCTTGCCAGCCTGCGTCGGCAGGAACGCGAGGTCGACGCGGAAGTACTGCCAGCGCTTGCCGCCGCGCTCGTGTTCCGGATCGAACGCGGCGAGCATGAGCCGGCGATTGCAGATGACGTTCTTCACGTCACCGGCCAGCGCCCCTTGCGGGATCGGCTCGCCGCCCGGGAACTCGGTCAACCACGGCGCCGTGACCTCGACATCGAAGTAGGGGTGGTCGCGGTTGGGTTCCCGGTGCACGTCCTGCACGAGCCGCAGTCCCTGCAGCACGCCGAACTCCAGGCGCACGCGGATCGGCTCGTGCACGTAGACGCGCTGCGGTTCGACGTGCACTTCGAGCCAACCGAGCTCGGCCGCTTGCAGGTCCTTCTTCGCCTCGATGCGCAGCTCGCGCGTCAGCTGCTCCTTGGTGCCCGTCCACACCTTGAACGGCGGCACCACGAACGCGCCTTCGCGCGTCGGCTGCAGCTCGAGCCGCCAGGTGAGGCTGATCTTCTGGGTGCGGCGGCCACCGACGATCGACTGCTGCATCTGCCGCATCGGTCCATTGACCCGGATCTGCAGCCCGTCGATCTGCGGCACCTGCAGTTCGCGAGGCTGCCCCTCGGGATCGACCACCTGCAGTTCCACCTGGGCCGTGTCACCGAGCCGCAGCGTCGACGGCTCGGGGCCGACGATCTCGAGGCGCTCCTGCGCCAGCAGCAGGGACGCCGCGAACAACAACGCCGCACCGCGGCGGAACAGCGCGAGGCAACTCACCAGTCGCGCTCCACGCGCGGCCGCTGCGCCTTCTGCCGCAGCAACAGCTCGCGCCGCTTCTGGTCCTGCTTCTGCAGGTTGTCCTGCACGCGCTGCGCCTGCTCGGCCGACTGCTCGCGACCTTCCTGGCCTTCGCCGGGCGCGTCCTTGCGGTCGCCATCCTGACCCTGCCCCTGCGCATCCTTCGGCTGCTCGGGTTTGCCCTGCGGCGGCTGTTGTTGCTGGGCCTTGTCGTCGGGCTTGTCCTTCGGCTGCTCGGACGGCTTCTGCTCGGCCGGCTTGTCGTCCGGCTGCGGCTCCTTCGGCTCCGGCTCCTGGCCGGGGTCCTTGGCCTCGTCCGGCTTCGGTGGCTGCTCGGGCTTCTGCTGGTCGTCCGGCTTCTTGTCGTCCTTGTTGTCGTCCTGCTTCTGTTCCTTCTGCGGGTCCTGGTTCTGGTCCGGCTCGTTCTTCTTCTGCTGCTCGCGCTGCTTCTTCAGCTCCTCGATCTGCTTCTCGAGTCCGGCGATCAGGCGCAGCGCGCGCTCGATGTTGCGCTGCAGCTCGGCCGACGGCAGCGCCGCCGCACCGCGCACGAAGTGGTCGCGACCCTGCTTGCACTTCGCCAGCGCCTGCTCGAGCAGCGGCAACGGGTCCGGCGGTGGCTCGGCGCCCTGGCCCGGCGCGGCGGTCGGCGGAGCGGTCGGCGGCTGCCCACCACCGGCCAGCAGCGCCAGCGCCTGGTTGGCCAGCGCCTGCGCTTCGGCATGGCGAACGGCGCCGAGCAGGCCGGCGTGCAGGTCGACGCGCGCGCCGCGGTCCGCCGCTGCGTACTTCTCGGCCGCGACCTCCGCCGCCGCCAGTTCGTCGGCGCGCAGGCTGGCCAGCGCCAGGTTCCACTGCAGTTCGGCCGAGTCGCCTTCGCTGGCGATCGCGTCGCGGAACGCCGCCGCCGCCTCGGCGTACTTGCCCGCAGCGAACAGCTGCATGCCACGCTCCCGGTCGCCACCGGGCAACGCGAACAACAACGCCAGCGCCAAGGTCGTCTTCATCGATGTCGGCCTCCGGCCATCGCGATCTCCCACAGTAGCAGCAGCAACAGCGGCAACAGCACCCACTGGTAGCGCGCCTGCTTGCCGGCTTCTTCGCCGGCCTCGTAGCTGCGCTTCTCCATCGGCAGCAGCCGCTTGTCGTGCAGCTCGTTCAACGGCAGCGCCAACGCTTCGGCGCGCACGAACTCGCCGCCGGTCGCCGCGGCCAGCCGACGCAGGCTCTCCGGATCGAGCCGCGACACGACGTCCTGGCCCGCCTTGTCGCGCAGGTAGGCCTGCGCACCGCCTTCGTCGACGCTGATCTTGCTGCCGAGGGAACTGCCGTAACCGACCGCGTGCACGACGAGCCCCTTCGCCGCCAGCTCGGTCGCCGCCTGTTGCCCGGCACCGGCCAGATCCTCGCCATCGGTCAGCAGCAGCACCGCGGTGGTGCGCGCCTGCTCGGGATCCGCCAGCTGCAGCGCCTTGCGCAGTGCCGCCGCGAGGTCGGTGCCGCCGCGGCGCACCACGTCGGTGTCGACCTCGTCGAGCAGGCCGCGGAACGAGTCGAGGTCGTGCGTCAGCGGGATCTGCAGCCGCGCTTCGCCGGCGAAGACGACGAGGCCGATGCGGTCGCCACCTTGCAACGACGGCAGCACCGCGCGCACGTCGCGCAGCGCACGCTGCAGGCGGGTCGGCTCCATGTCGGCAGCGAGCATCGAACGCGAGGTGTCGAGACAGACGATCAGGTCGAGGCCACGCCGTTCGACCGCGACGGGCTCGTCACCCCAGCGCGGGTCCATCCAGCACAGCACCCCGAGCCCGTACAGCACCGTGATGCGCAGCGCGCGCCACGCCGGCGTGGCGACCGGCTGCAGCGGGGCCGCGCCATAGCGCGCGATCGCCGCGTGCGCGCGCGCGAACAGCAACCGCAGCGCGAGCCACACCACCGGCAGCACCACCAGCGCCGGCCACAGCTCGGCGCGCGTCCACACGAAGTCGTTCACGGCACCCTCCGGAACAGCAGGGCATCCAGCAGCAGAGCCAACGCCAGCAGCACGAGGCCGGCACCGAGCGGCCACTCGAAGCGATCGACCATGCGGTAGCGCGGGTCCTCGAGTTCGGTCTTCTCGAGCTCGTCGATGCGCGCGTAGACCTCGCCGAGGTCGGCGTCGCTCTTCGGCGCGAAGAACTGGCCGCCGGTGGTCTCGGCGATCTGGCGCAGGTCCTTGAAGTCGAGCGGTTGGAAGCCACCGAACGTCGGCACGCCGTTGCCGAGGCCGATCGTGTGCACGCGGATGCCGGCGTCCTTCGCCAGCTTCGCGGCGTCGAGCGGCAACACGTCCTGCACGTTGTTCTGGCCGTCGGTCAGCAGCACGACGACGCGCGACTTCGCCCGGCTCTTCTGCAGCACCTGCACCGACTTGCCGAGGCCGATGCCGATCGCGGTGCGGTCGAGTTCGCTGCCCTTCGGCACCATCTGCACGTCGCGCAGGAACAGCGCCAGCGCCTTCTCGTCGAGCGTCGGCGGGCAGCGCAGTTCGGCGAAGCGCGCGAACGTCACGAGGCCGACGCGGTCGGAGGTGCGCGCCGCGGCGAACGCCTGCGCCCGCTCGCGGGCCGCATCCATGCGCGGCAACTGCATCGCCTGGTCCATGTCGGGCAGCTCCATCGAGCTGCTGGTGTCGATCGCCAGCACGATGTCGATGCCCTGTTCGCGGATCGGCGACACCTTGCGTTCGACCGGCCGTGCCATCGCTATGGCGAGGCAGCAACCGGCCAGCAGCGCCAGCGTGCGCGGCACGA
>CAMAUH010000297.1 GCA_945861365.1 Candidatus Kuenenia stuttgartensis | reverse complement strand
CCGGCACCGGCCGCGGCGCGGTTGCCACCGCCGCGCGCCATGCCGCCGCGGCCGCGCAAGCCGCCCGTCACGGCGTCCTTCTGCGCGAACAGTACCACCGCGCATTCCTTGCCCTGCAGCTCGCGGATGACCGAGAAGCGGCCCATCGCGGCGGCGGCGCGGTCGGCGGTCGCGTCCGGCATGCTGACGACGACGACCTTGCCCTTCAGGTCGACGCCATCGAGGCCCTCGACCTTCTGGGTGACGCGGCCGCGGCGCGCGCCCTGTTCGCCTTCGGTCGCGTTCGGCTCGACCGTGACCAGCTTCGGCCGCAGCAGCACGACGTCGCCGGTGGCGTCGAAGTTGGCGCTGCAGGTGCCGGTCAGTCGATCGACCGGGATCGTCAGCACGGTCTTGTCGCCGGCCAGGAACTGCAGCGACGACTTCGCGGCATCGACCGCCGTCGTCGACCACGGCACGTGCTGGAAGTAGGTGCCATTCTCACCGCGGGCCTCGAGGCCGAGCGCCTTGAAGTGGGCGGCGACGTAGTTGGCGGCCTTCTCGAAGCCGGGTTGGCCGGTGCCGCGGCCTTCGAACTCGGGGCCGGCGAGCGTGCCGAGCCACTGCTTGCACTGGGCGACGTCGACCGTCGCGGCGCCTGCCGCACGGTCGGCCGCCAAGGCCTGCTGCTGCGCCGGCAGGACGGAGATGGCTGCTGCCAGCGCGGCGGCGGCGAGCAGCGAACGGACGACGGAGCGAGGTTGGTGCATTGCGATTTCGGTTCGGAAGGAGGGGCGTTCTACGGGCCGGGGCCGCGGCACGCGAGTCACGCGTTCGTCGCGGATCGCCCTGCCGTTCAGGGCGTGAGCCGCAGGCGCCGCGCGATCCGCTGCCACAAGGTCGCTTCCGGGCGCTGGTCGTCCGGGTCGGTGCGATGCTGGCGGTCGTCGCGTTCGCCGAGCGGCCGCCGATGCAGCCCCAGCACGTACGGGGCGTTGGCGAGCGCCTCGACGAGGTCCTGCGTCCAGCGCTGCGGCAGGCGGGCGACGTCGGCAGCCGCATCCGGGCGCCGGGCCGCTTCGCGACCGGCGAGGTCGCCGAGCCGCTGCCGGGCCACGGACGCGCGCGCCAGCTCGGGTTCGACCGCGGGCAGCTCCGCCCACAGCGACGCGGTGCGGCGGACTTCGCCGGCCAAGGCACCCGGCGCGCGCTGCAGGCCGTCCAGCCGGCGACCGAACGCCTGCGGCCCGAAGTCGATCGCCAGCACGCGCTGCGCCGCCGCCAGTGGCGAGTGGCGGTCGTCGTCGGGCGTGGCACAGCCACCGGCCAGCGTCGACAACAGCAGCAGCAGCAGCAGGGCACCGCGCATCGCGGCAGTCTAGACGGGACCGGCCGCGCGCATCAGATGCCGCGCAGGGAAACCAGCGGGTCGTGCCGCGCCGCGCGCAGCACTGGCAGCGCCGACACCACGAAGCCGGTAGCCATCGCCATGCCGGCGACCTGCAGAAGCCACAGCGGGTCGATCGTGCACGGCACGCGGGCGAGGTTGTAGACGTCGACCGGGAACAGGTCGATGCCGGTGGCCCAGCGCACCGCCTGCCGCACCTCCTCGAGGTAGACCGCCGTGACGATGCCGGTCACGGTGCCGACCAGCACGCCGACGAACGTGATCACGAGGCCGCAGGCGAGGAACACCATCGTGACGCCGGTCGGCGTGCCGCCCATCGCCGTCAGGATGCCGATGTCGGAGATCTTCTCGGTCACCATCATCGACAGCGTCGCCAGCATCAGGAACGCGGCGACCACCATGATGACGACCAGCACGATCTTCAGCAGGCCGCGCTGGTGCTGCACCGAGCCGAGGAACTGCGCGTTCTTCTCGCGCCAGGTCTGCACGACGCCGTAGCTGGTGTTGTTGCGTTCGGTGACGCGGGTCAGCGCGCGCTGCAGGCGGTCGGCGGTGTCCGCGAGGGTGGTGGCGTCGTGGGCGCGCACGGCGACCTCCTGCACGAACTCGGTGCGGTTGTCGTGCAGATGCTGCCGCAGCACCGCGATGTCGACGAACACGTTGTTGCCGTCGAAGCCGCTGTGGGCGGTCTTGTAGGCGCCGGCCACGCGCAGCGGCACCTGCACCTTGCTCGGGTGCTTCTGGCCGGCTTCGTCCTCGACCAGCCGTGCTGTCGTCAGCAGCACGGCGTCGCCGGGGCGCAGCCCTTCGCGCTGCATGCGCTCGAGGCCGATCAGCACGGTGGGCACACCGTCCCGCATCGCCAGCGGTGCAGCCACGTCGGCGGCGCGCAGTTCGGCCGGGATCTCGGCGTCGCGCACCCAGGCCGCGAAGCCGGTGACCTGCGCTTCCTGCGCCGCGTCGATGCCCATCAAGAACAGGAACGGTTGGTCGCCGCCGTGCAGAGCACCGCGGCCGGGCAGCGGTGCTGGCGGCGGTCGATGGCCGGGCCGCAGCAGCAGGCCGTAGTGCAGCAGGCGCGGCGCCGTCGCGGCGACGTTGGGGTCGTCGGCGAGGGCCGGCGCCAGCGTGCTCCAGCGCGTCCAGGCCGGCAACGCACTGACGACGATGTCGGCGCCGGCTTCGTGCACGTGCCGCTCGACGACGGCGAGGAAGCCGGAGAACAGCGACACGACGACGATCAGCGCCCACACGCTGAGCGTGATGCCGGCCATGCCGAGCAGGTTGATCGGCCGCGTCAGCAGGTAGCGGATGGCGAGGAACAGCCGGTACATCAGGACACCACGACGCCGTCGGCGAGCCGCACGATGCGGTGGCAGCGCTGCGCCAACCGTTCGTCGTGCGTGACGAGCACCAGGGCGAGACCGCGGTCGCGCTGGATGCCGAACATCAGTTCGACGACGCCGGCGGCGGTGTGCGAATCGAGGTTGCCGGTCGGTTCGTCGGCGAGGATCACCCGCGGCTCGGCGAGCAGCGCGCGCGCGATCGCGACGCGCTGGCGTTCGCCGCCCGACAGTTCCGACGGGCGGTGGTGCAGGCGCGCGCCGAGGCCCACCTGCTCCAGCATCGCGATCGCGGCCGCCTTCGCGGCCTTGCGCTGGCCCCAGTAGCCCAGTGCGGAGACTGCCATCATGCGCGCGAGCAGCACGTTCTGCAGCGCGGTCAGCTCCGGGATCAGGTGGTAGAACTGGAACACGAAGCCGACGTGTCGGTGCCGCAGCCGCGCGCGTTCGCCGATCGGCAGCCCGTGCACCGGCACGCCGTCGTAGCGCACTTCGCCGGTGGTCGGCGGATCGAGCAGGCCGAGCACGTGCAGCAGCGTCGACTTGCCAGCACCCGAGGCGCCGAGCAGCGCCACGCTCTCGCCGGGTTGCACCGACAGGTCGATGCCGCGCAGCACCGGGATCTCCTGCTTGCCGATCCGGTAGTGCTTGTGGACGGCGGCAGCTTGCAGCACGGGGGCGTTCATTCGTGGGACAGTGCTTGCACGGGGTTCATGCGGGAGGCCTTGCGCGAGGGCACGAAGGCGACGACCAGCGCCAGCAGTACGGCACCGATGCCGACCTTGGCGATCCAGGACGGCTCGAGGTCGCACGGGATCTCGCGCAGGTCGAACAGCGTGCGCGGGAACAGCTCGACCTGGAAGTTGGCGAACAACCAGTCGTTGACCGGGTTCAGGTACTGCACCGACAGCAGGCCAGCCCCGATGCCGAGCAGCGCGCCGACGGCGCCGACGGTGAAGCCGCCGACCAGGAACACCGCACCGATGCCGGCCGGCGAGCCGCCGATCGCGGCCATGATGCCGATGTCCTTGACCTTCTGTACGACCATCATGTGCAGCGTCGCGTAGATGACGAACGCGGCGACCAGCATCACGACGAACAGCACGAACTGCATCATCGCCTGCTCGTGCGCGACGGCGCTCAGGAAGACCAGGTTCTGCTCCTCCCAGTCGAGCACGCTGCATGGCGGGCTGCCCGGCGGCAGCAGCGCTTGCACGGCGCGCTGCAAGCGCTGCTTGCCGGCCACGAGCGCGCTGGCGGAGGTGTCGCGGCGCACGCGCACGGCGATGTCGGTGACGAGGTCGACGCTGGCCGGATCGAACGAGTCGAGGCCGAGCAGCGTGCGCAGCGTCTCGATCGGCAGCAGCACCGCGTTCTCGTCGAACATGCGGTGGCCGGTCGCGAAGCAGCCGGCGAACTGCACGCGGTCCGAGTCGCTGCGCAGCTGGTTGTCGCTGCCGACCGCGGCGACCAGCAGGTCGAAGGGCTCGGCTTCCGGCAGCGCGCCGGTGCGGCGGATGCGCTGCCAGCCGAACAACACGCCGGGCATGTCGGCGCGGTGCTGTTGCACATTCTTGGCGGCCGGCAGGTTGCTGCGCCGGCGCGCGGCCCATTCGACTTCGTCCTTGGCGCGCAGCTGGCTGCGCCGCTCGAGGTCCGGCTCGTCGAGCACCGTCGAGCTCCAGAAGTCGCCCGGATAGCGCTGGGCCAGTTCCTCCGGGCCGCGCACGAGCCAGCTGCGCAGGCCGCTGACTGCCTCCTCGCGCACTGGATCGATGCCGACCAGCAGCGCGAAGCCGTTCTCGGTGTGGTCGAAGTCGACCTGCGAGCTGCCCTGCGTCCGCACGCGGCGCTGCGGCTGCCGCACGCGCTGCAGCATGCCGTGGTGGCGCAATCGCGGCGCGGTCGCCGCCACCAGCCCGGTATCCGCTTCGATCGCTTCGCGCAGCCGTTCGTAGCCGGTGTCGTGCGGTAGGTCGGTGACCAGCAGGTCGGTGGTGCTGGTGCGCACGTCGCGGCGGATGCCGCTGACGAAGCCGGTGAACACCGCGTCGACGACCAGCATCGCCCACACCGCGAACATCACGCCGGCGATGCCGAGCAGGTTGATGCGGCGCGTCACCAGGTAGCGCACCGCCAGGAACGGGCTGAAGGCGGCGATCACGGCTGCGGCGGCTCGGTCGCTTCGCCGGCGACCGCGGCAGTCGGATCGGCGCGGCGCAGCAGCGGGAACAGCACGACGTCGCGGATCGACGTCGAACCGCTGAACAGCATGCACAGGCGATCGATACCGATGCCCAAGCCGCCGGCGGGGGGCATGCCGAACTCCAGCGCGGTCACGTAGTCGAGGTCGACTTCGCCCGGCGTCTCGTCGTCCTTGTGCGCGACCTGTTCTTCGAAGCGCTGCTGCTGGTCGATCGGGTCGTTCAGTTCGCTGAACGCGTTGCCGAGCTCCATGCCGGCGACGAACAGCTCGAAGCGTTCGGTCACGCGCGGGTCGCTGGCGAGGCGCTTCGCCAGCGGGCTGATCGCGACCGGGTAGTCGTAGACGAAGATCGGGCCCTGCAGCGTGTCCTCGACGGTCGCTTCGAACACGTCGTTGGCGAGCTTGTGCGGCTCGATGCCGTCGGTCTTCAGGTGCAGTTCCTGCGCGCGGCGCAGGCAGCTCGCGTGGTCGAACCAGTCGACGCCCGGGTTCTGCTGCGCGAACAGGTCCAGGTAGCGCTCCTTCTGGAACGGCGGCTTCAGGTCGTACTGCTTCTCGCGGAAGGTGACGACGCTGTTGCCGGCGAGCACGACGTCGACGAGCCGCGCGAACAGGCCTTCGACGCGAGCCATGATGTCGCGGTAGTCGGCCCATGCCTCGTAGCTCTCGAGCATCGTGAACTCCGGGTTGTGCCGGGTGCTGATGCCCTCGTTGCGGAACACGCGACCGATCTCGTAGACGCGCTCCATGCCGCCGACGATCAAGCGCTTCAGGTACAGCTCCGGCGCGATGCGCAGGTAGAGCTGCATGCCGAGCGCGTTGTGGTGCGTCACGAACGGCCGCG
>CAMAUH010000296.1 GCA_945861365.1 Candidatus Kuenenia stuttgartensis | reverse complement strand
GCCCATGGCTGGTCTCCTGCACGCGCAACAGGCCCTTCTCGTGCAGCAGGCGATTCAAGAACACCGGCCGGCTCGCGTTCTCGATGCCGTACTCGGACAGCACCACGACGTGCGCGTTCTTCTCGCGCGCCATCGTGATCAGACGGCCGCATTCCGCATCGAGGTCCCGCACCGCCTGCACGCTGCGGAAGTCGTCGGGCCCCCAACGCTGGTGGTCGTAGTCGAGGTGCGGCAGGTAGACGAGCTGCAGCTCGGGGTCGTGCTGCTGCGCGATCGCCAGCGCCGACGCGACGATCCACTGCGTGCTCTTGATGCCGGCGCGCGGGCCCCAGAAGTCGAACAGCGGGAACGGCCCGAGCTGCTGCTGCAGCGTGCCCTGCAGGCCCGGCGGCTCGCTGTAGAGGCCCGGCTTCTTCAGGCCATCGGCGTGGTACTCGGGCCGCGGCGTCACCGAGAAGTCGACGTCCGGCGCATACATGTTCCACCACCAGAACAGCTTCGCGGTGCGCGCGCCGAAGCGCTGCTTCGCCGCCTCGTAGAGCTTCTCGCCGTGCACGAGCTGGTTGCTCTGCCGCCACAGCATCACTTGCGCGAGCTCGCGGAAGTACCAGCCGTTGGCGACGGCGCCGTGGCCACTGGGCAGCAGGCCGGTCAGGAACGTGGCCTGCACGGTGCAGGTCACCGCGGGGAACACCGTGTCGAGCGGGGCGGTGAAGCCGTGTTCGCCGAGGCCGCGAAGGATCGGCGCGTGCGCCAGATCCTTCGGGCGCAAGCCGACGGCCAGGATGACGAGGAGTTTCACTCGCTCAGCATAGGCGCTGGCGCCCGCGGCTCAGTCAGCTCACTGCAGCACGTAGCTGAGGCAGTTGCTCATCGCCGTGCCCGACGGCGAGCACAGCGAGAAGCACTGCGACGTCAGCGGCGTGCCGGCGAAGATCGGGTTGCCCGGCAGCGGCAGGAACCAGGTGGTCGACGCGAGGCACGGGCTGCCCCCGACCGGGATGTTCGGGCCGAGCACACTCATCGCGCCGGACAGCGGGATCAGGATCTGGCCGCAGAACGGCGAGATCACGGGGCCGCCCGTCGCACAGGTGCCGATGTCGACCGCGCACAGTGCCAGCGTGCCGGGCTGCGCGAAGTCGAGGCCGAGCTGCAGCGTGGTACCGAGCAGCGGCGCGTTGCGAAGCGAGTGGATCATCGGGCACGGCGCGCAGAACCCGTTCGCGCACGGCGCACCGGTCGACGTCGCCCCACCCCAGCGGATGCTGAGGTCGGTGAACGGGTCGGTGAACGGCGCGATCTGGATGCAGCACGGCCCGGCGGTGTAACTGACCGACGGACCGGCCGGGTTGTAGGTGTAGTTCCACCGCATGGTGCCGCGACCGTTGGTCCAGAACAGGCGCGAGTTGGCGGCGTCGCAGGCGATGCCGGTGACCAGCGTCGGGTTGGTGAAGCAATCGGCCAGTGGCGTGGCCTGGAACCAAGCACCCGGATTGCTCAGCGGGGCGACGTAGAGCATCCCGGCGCCGGTGGCGAAGTTGCACGTCGTGTAGAAGACGAGGCCGCGCAGCTCATCGATCGTGATCGCGCTGGTCGCCGTGAAGCCCGACAGCGCGAGCCCGGTGTTCCACTGGTTCTGGATGACCGGCGAGCACGCGTTCGTCGCACTGGTGATCCAACCGGCGCTGTCGATGATGAACAGCTGGTTGAGGCCGTCGTGCATGTCCATGCCGGTCGCCTCGGCGGCCAGCGACGACTTCGGGCACAGGATCGGCCCGCAGGTCGGGGTGCACCCGGGCACCGGGAAGCGCGCCAGCAGCTGGCCGGTAGTGACCCACAGGCTGCTGTCGCCGGAGCTCCAGGCCGACCCGCCCGCCCAATAGAACGTCGTGGTCGGCGGCAGCGCGATCGCACCGCAGGTGCTCAGCTGCGTGCAGGTCGCGTGCGTCGCCTCCACGATCAGCGGCGAGTTCAGCGTCGGCGCGATCAGGTTCGGCAGCGTCTGGCCGGTGGCAACGGCGGTCAGCAGGAGGGAGACCAGGGGGAGCAGGCGCATGGCAGGTTCTCGGGTTCGGGGGAACGGCTTGTTGCCCTGGAAGAACCAGCGGGGACCGAACGCACGCGATCGCGCGCGAATCAGTGCCGGATGCGCTCGCAGCCCGGCTTGCCCTCGACGACGCGCACGATCGCGTCCATCGGCACCCCTTCGACCACCTGCGTCTCGCCACTGCGCGGCCACAGCACCTCGAAGCGCTCGATCGCCTCGGCCTTGCCGAGCCCGAGTTCCAGGCGCAGCGGATTGCCGCCGAACGACGCGCCCGGCCCGACGTGCCGGTAGATGCGCCGCGACTTGCCGTTCTCGCGCACGGTCACACACACGCGCGCGCCAAGGCCGCACCGCGCGCTGGTCGCGCCCACCAGCCGCACGGTCAGCCAGTGGTTGCCGTGGCCACCAGGGTTGGCGAACAGCACGTTGCGGAAGGCGTCGCCGGGAAACGCGCCACCGACCACCTCGAACAGGTCCTGGTCGCCGTCGTGGTCGTGGTCGGCGAACGCGACGCCGTGGCCCTTCTGCAGATGGCCGACGCCGGCCGCCATCGTGACGTTCTGCAGCCGCTGGCCGCCGTCGTTGCGCAGCAGCAGGTTCGGCATCAGCGACGAGTACGCGGGATCGCCGGTGCCGAGGTAGCAGTCGAGCCAACCGTCGCTGTCGAAGTCGCCGACGCTGCAGCCCATCGGCATCGTCGGCAGTACGAAGCCCAGTTCGCGCGCGACGTCGCGGAAGCCGCCCTTGCCGTCGCCGCGGTAGAAGGCCGCGGTGCGGAACGGCAGCTTGCCGCCAAGCAGATGCGACGCGAGGTGCGCGACCCCGGTGTCGTAGTTGGCGACGAACAGGTCGAGCGCGCCGTCGTTGTCGAAGTCCCAGAACCAGGTCGGGAAGCTCTTGGTCGGCTGCATCACGCCGGCCTGCGCCGCGATGTCGACGAACGTGCCGTTGGCCTGGTTGCGGTAGAGCCGGTTGTCGCCGCCGATGTTGCTGACGAACAGGTCGGGCCACAGGTCGCCGTCGACATCGCCGACGGTGATGCCCTTGCAGTAGCGGTCGTTGGCGACGCCGGACGGCTCGGTGACGGCGAGACAGCCGGGGGCCGGGAAGAGCTGCGCCTCGGTGGTGTCGACGTACTTGCCGCCGTCGTTGCGGTACAGGTGCGAACGGCACTTCACGCGCGTCGACGTGGAGCCGCCGATGTAGATGTCGAGGTCGCCATCGCGGTCGTAGTCGACGAACGCCGCGGTCTGCGTCGGCTCGCGGCGTTCGCCGAGGCCGGCGTCCAGCGCCACGTCGTCGAAGAACCCGTCGCCGCGGTTCTGCAGCAGCGAGCACGGCAGCTGGCCGTACTCGAACCACCAGCCGCCGCGCAGCACCAGCACGTCGATGTCGCCGTCGTTGTCGTGGTCGGCGTGCACGAGGTTGAGGCCGCCGGTGATGCCGAGCAGGCCGGCGCGTTCGGTGCGGTCCTCGAAGGTGCCGTCGCCGCGGTTGTGGAAGAAGCGCAGCTGGCCGCGCGGCGCCCATTCCGACACGACGACGTCGAGCCATTCGTCGCCGTCGAAGTCCTCGACCACGATGCCACCGGCGGTGCCGTTCACGTCGATGCCGGCCTTCGCCGCGACGTTGGGCCAGCGGGTCCACGGCCCTTCCGGCGCGAACGCGCTGGCCGGCAGGCGCACGTCGGCGGGCACGCCATCGGGCCAGCTGCCGAGCGTCATGTGCGCGATGTTCAGCAACCATGCGGCGGCGTAGTGCCAGTAGTCGTCGGGAGGCGTGTTGCGCAGCACCTCGGCGAAGTACTCGACCGCGCGCTGCGAGCCTTCGCGCGCGCTGTGCTCGCCCTGGCCATGGATCGGCAGGATGCAGCGCTCCTGGTTCGGCAGCTTGCAGCAGTTCTCGGTCTCGCCGAGCCGCAGGTACGCCATCGCCAGATGGAACGACGTGCCGATCTTGCCGGCATGGTCGGTCTCGAGTTCGCCGCGGACCAGCGCCTCGCGCGTCGCGGCCAGCAGGTCGATCGCGGCGCGTTCGTGGCCCTGCTCGAGCTCGGCCATCGCGGTCTCCCAACGCAGCCGCCACGGGGCTTTGGCGCCGGCGGCCTGCAGCTCGGCGCGCAAGTTGGTCAGGCGCTGCTGGCCGAAGAACGGGTTGTCGATCTCGGACTGGGTGGCGAGCTGGTCGAGCAGCGCGACCATGCGCGTGTGCGATGCGGGTCGTTCGGGGACAGCGGGGCCGTTGCCGCCGCATGCGGCAGCGAGCGCGCACGACAGCAGCAGGGTGCGGTTCATCGCGTCACCGTGACGGCTCCTACCGTCGTCTTCAGCTTCGTCTCGCTGCGCGCGCCGTCGGGCCAGCGCACGCGCAACGACGCATCGGCGGGCACCTGCGTGAACCACACGCACGGCGCACCCTGCGCCAGGTAGCTGCCGCCGGCCTGCACTTCACCGACCGCGAGCGAGCGGCCGTTCGCGTGCAGTTCGACGCGCGCGCCGATGCCGTGCGGATTGCCCGCCTGGCCACGCAGACGCACCGCGAGGAACGGCGCCTTGGCGGGCGGCGGTCGGTAGGCCCCGCAGTTGTGGAACGCGCGCACGGGCCCATCGTTCGTCGTTGCCACCAGGTTCGGCGCGCCCTCGCCGACGTCCGCGCCCAGCGCCAACGCCTTCGCGTCTTCGGGCATCACGAGGCCCGAGAGCAAAGCACCGACGGCCTCGTAGCGCAGCCCGCCGAGCCCGCGCAGCCAGACACCGAGACCGCCGTCGAAACGGCCGGTCTCCGGCTCCGGCGAGAACGAGTTGTGGGCGATGACGAGGTCCTGCACGCCGTCGGCATCGGCATCCGTGATGACGACGCCGAAGCCCGCCGAGACCTGCGCCAACGCCGGCAACGGCTGCGCCACGAACTTGCCGTCGCGCTGTTCGAGCACGACGTGGCGCAGTTCGTTGCACTCGAGCACCAGCGACCTGCCCAGCGCATCGCCGTAGATGTCGCCGAGCGAAGCGCGCGCGAACTGGTCGTAGGTCGGGAAGCGCTGCCGCACGAACGGCATCGCCTGGCTGCTGCAGCTGAGGCCGCGCACCGGCAGTTCACCGTCCGCGGCGGCCTTGCTCTCGACGACGTCGAACGTGCCGTTGCCGTCGAAGTCGCGGGCGTACAGCTTCAGCGGCTTCTGCGGCGTGGCCTTGTACTTGGTGTTGAGTCCGAGGTTGGTCGCGACGAGATCGATGTCGCCATCGCCGTCGAGATCGCCGGCGGCGATGCCGTTCCATTGGCCGCGCAGCTCGTGCAGGCCGAGCTTCTGCGTGTGGTCGACGAGGCGCACGCCGTGGTCGTTGTGGAGCACACGCAGCGGCTGCCACTGCGCGGCGACGACCAGATCGACGAAGCCATCGCTGTCGACATCGGTCCACACCGCACTGCTGACCATGCCCGCGTCACGCAGCAGCGGAGCCACCTCGGCGGCGACGTCGACGAAGCGACCGCCTTCGTTGCGCAGCAGCCGGCTCGGCCCCGACTGTGGGAAGCGGCCCGGCACGACGCGCGTGCCGACGAACAGGTCGACGTCGCCATCGCGGTCGTAGTCGGCGGCCGCGACGCAGCTCGAGCTGTCGCGAAGATCCGGCACGGCATCCGCGGCAGCGAGCGAGAACACACCACGGCCATCGTTGACGTACAGACGGTCGCGCAGCAACTCGGTGCGTTCGCCGGCTTCGACGCCGCCGCTGGCGACGTA
>CAMAUH010000295.1 GCA_945861365.1 Candidatus Kuenenia stuttgartensis | reverse complement strand
GGCGCTCGCCGAGCATCTGCTGCAGCGGCCGTGCAAGCAGCCTGGCCTCGACGCGTTGGCGCGCGTGCTCGCCGCCGATGCCGACAACCGCGCCGGTGCGGCGGCGCGGGCGCAGTGGCTCGCCGTCGGCACGTACTTCCATCCGATCGGCCGCGCCAGCGCCGAGCACCGCGCCGACACCGCGGCGCGGCTGCAGGTGATGCAGGCGTGGGCGGACGGCGATGCGCCGGTCTACGTGCTGGCCGTGCGCGCGTGGCAGCAGTGGAGCGACGTGATGCAGCAGTGGGGCGAGCAGCGTGAACGCGCGGCGAACCGCGAGCTGCCGCTGGTGGTCGCTGCCGACGCCCCGCTGCGGCAGACGCTCGCCGCGCTCGCTGCGGCGGGGGCCAAGGCGTCTGCTGTGGCGAAGGACGCGGTGGCCGACGGCGTGCTGGTCGACGGCATGCTGCACTACTACAGCGGCGACCACGCGACGGCCCGCGCGCGCCTCTCGGCGTTCGCGCACGACGTGCCCGCGCATCGCTGGCATCAGGAAGGCCTGCGCTTCCTCGGCATCAACGAACGGCTGCAGCGCGAGCGGGGCGGCAAGAAGTGACGCGGACGGGCTGCGGCGGGCGGGCCTAGCGCTTCTTCGCGATCAGCAGCTTGTCCAGCTTGGCCCTGATCTTGATCGACTCCTCGCTGCGCGTGAGGGCCTTGCTGATGGCTGCCAGGCTCATGCCCTTGGCCGCCAGCTGGTGGAGCTTGCTGATCTCGGTCGGGGTCCACGGTTGGCGATGGCGTTCGAAGCGTTCGGTCATGGTCCGCGCAGTCTGACCGCTCGCGGCAGCTGGCGCCATGTCGCGGCGGCCTTGCCCGGTTGCATGGGGCGCAGGCGCGGCTCGATGCGCGTCCACGTCGCGCGAGAGCGGCGGTCTCGGCGCCTTCCTGCTCGCGCGGGCAGGTGGCGGTCGCTATTGCACGAGGCATGGATCTGGTCCGCCTGCTCGCGCCGCGCGATCCCGCGCTCGACCACCTCGCGCGCGAGGTCTGCGCGAGCCGCCCCGACCTGCGTGCCGCCTTCGGGGATGCCGACAGCCTCGGATTCCGGCAATGGCTGGGTGTCTACGGGGTGCTCGAGTACCCGCGGATCGCGGCGCACTACCCGCCCCTGCCGCCCGAGCACCTGCGGGCCACGGTGTGTGGTGGTGCGACACTCGCTTCGCACCTGCAGACCGGCGCCGAGGACTTCCGCGTGCTCGCCGAGCTGTTCGAGATCTACGGCGGGCGGCCGTTCGATTCGGTGCGTTCGGTGCTCGACTTCGGCTGTGGCTGTGGCCGCGAGCTGCGTTGGATGCAGTCGGCGTTGCCGGCTGCGAGCATGTATGGCGCCGATGTGCGCAAGGCTGCGACCGACTGGTGCGGGCAGAACCTGCGCGGCACGTTCCTGGCCAACGGGATCCTGCCGCCGCTCGACCTGCCCGACGACTCCATCGATTTCGCCTACGCGTTGTCCGTGTGGAGCCACCTGAGTGAGGAACAGGGCCGCGTGTGGATGCGCGAGCTCGCGCGGGTGGTGCGGCCCGACGGACTGATCCTGGTGTCGACGCACGGCGCGTTCGCGCTCGCCTTGTGCGCGCGCAGCGCGGAGCACCAGCAGGTCCTGCAGATCGACGCCGCGACGGCGCGCGAACTGCTGCGGGAACTGCCGAACCGGCACTTCGTGCACCGTGTGCTGCCAGCGACGATCCGTGACTCGGCGGACGGTGTCGCTGCCGACTACGGGCAGGCGTTCTTCGACGAGATCCATGCGCGCAGCGCGTTTGCCGACAGCACCGAGTTCCTGGGGTGCGTGCCGTGCGGCCTCAACCTGTTCCAGGACTTCCACGCGCTGCGGCCGCGGCGGCGCTAGCCGGGCGGCGCGCCGTCTGCACACTTCGCCCGATGCAGCTCCGTCCGTACCAGCAGACCGCGATCGCCAGCGTGCGCGAGGCCTACCGGCAGGGCCATCGCGCGGTGCTGGTGGTGATGCCGACCGGCACCGGCAAGACGGTGCTGTTCGCCGAGATCGCGCGCCTCGCCAAGGGACCGGTGCTGGTGCTCGCGCACCGGCAGGAACTGGTCGAACAGGCGCGCGAGAAGATCGCCGCGTGGTGCAACGACGTGGTCGCGGTCGAGATGGCGCACCATCGCGACTTCACGCGGCCCGACGGCTCGCGGCCGAAGATCACCGTCGCCAGCATCCAGACGTTGCAGAAGCGGCTGCACGACGTGCCGAAGGACGCGTTCAAGATCGTCATCGTCGACGAGGCGCACCACGCCACCGCCGACTCGTACCGCGCCGTGCTCGGCCACTTCACCGCCTGGCTGCTCGGCGTCACCGCGACGCCCGACCGCAGCGACCGCGTGCCGCTCGGCGAGGTCTTCTCGCACGTCGCGTTCGAGTACGACATGCGCACGGCGATCCGCGACGGTTGGCTGTGCCCGATCCGTTCGTTCCTGGTGCAGACGCAGGCCGACTTCTCGCACGTGCGCAAGGTCGCCGGCGAGTTGTCGACGCGCGATGTCGAGGCGGTGCTCGACCAGGAACTGCATCTCGCCGAGATCGCGACGCCGATCCTGCGCGAACGCGGCGAGCGGCCGACCATCGTGTTCGCGGCGTCGGTCGCGCACGCGCATTCGCTGACGCGGGTCATGAACCAGCAGGTCGGCCGCGCCGACTTCGCCGCGGCGCTCGACGGCGGCACCGGCTTCGAACTGCGCGCGCCGGTGCTGCAGCGCTTCCGCAGCGGGGCGATCAAGGTGCTGGTGAACTGCTCGCTGTTCACCGAGGGCTTCGACGTGCCGGACATCGCGCTGGTGGCGATCGCGCGGCCGGTGCTGTCGCGGTCGTTCTACGCGCAGATGGTCGGCCGCGGCACGCGCCCGGCGAAGGGCAAGCGCGACCTGTTGGTGCTCGACTTCGTGCCGCGCAACTGCCGCCACTCGCTGGCGCAGGCGGTCGACATCTTCGCCGGCGGCGACGACGAGCTGATGGCGAGCGCGCGCCGCATCGCCGCGGCCGCCAGTGCTGCGGGTGAGGCGATCGCGCTCGAGCTGTTGATGGAGCTGGCGCAGCAGGAACAGGAAGCGAAGCAGGCCGATGTCGTCTACCAGCTGCGCCGGCGCGATCCGTTCGCCGCGGTCGGCATCGACTTCACGAAGTACCGGCGGCGCCCCGAGGGCGGCGAACGCGCCAGCGCCGAGCAGCTCGCGTTCTTCCGCAAGGCGGGCCTGCCGGCCGACGAGGTCGCCGGGCTGTCGCTACGGCAGGCCGAGGCGTTGCGCGAGCAGCTGCTCGAACGCAAGGCGGTGGGTTTGTGCACGCCGAAGCAGGCGAAGCAGCTGGTCGAGATCGGCTACGACCCGCGCGACATGTACTACGACCAGGCGAAGGAGCTGCTGCGCGACGCGAAGGACAAGCGGCGGCGGGGGGGCTGAGGTTGGCAGCGGCCTTGGCCCGGGTCCGCGCCGATGCGCGGGCATGTTCGAACTGGCCCGCCAACGAGTGCTGCGGTTCGTGCTGGCGGAGCCGGGGGCGCGCCTCGGCCGCGACGGCGGGCGCTGGGGCCTCGTCAACTGATGCGCGGACGCGGTCGATCCGCTGTCGAAGGCCACCGCGCCGTTCTGTCGCTGCAGTCCTCGGCGTTCCTTGGTCGCGCCGGGCTGGGCCGCATGGCGCGTGCCGGAAGCCCGGACGTGCCTAGAAGCGCAGGGTGTGCGCGACCTTGAGTTGCAGCGATTGCTGGGTCGGCACCAGCGAGTCGTCCTCTTCGCGTTGCCAGCTGGTGCCGAGCACGACGAACAGGTCGCAGCCGGGCCGGTAGATCCAGCGCAGCCGGCTCTGCCAGCCGAGTTGCTCCGACTCGTTGTCGAACTGTGCGAGGTTGTAGATGCTGAGTTGGGGCGTCAGGTGCAGGTCGATCCGGGCCGTGCCGATCTGGGTCGTGAATCCCCGGTCCGATGCGAAGACGACCCGCGCGGTATCGTAGTTGATGCCGAAGTGCAGCAGCGCGGAGGTGCGCCAGCGCGCCTCGAGCGACGCCTCGTTGCTGTAGCCATCGAAGAAGTCGCCGGCCGACCAGGAACCGATGGCGTTCCATGGCCGCGCCTCGGACGACTGGATGCGGACGCCGCCACGCGAGGTCCAGTAGTCGCCGATGGCGATCGGCGTGGAACCGCGGAACAACGCGAACGGCGCATCGATCCGTTCGAAGCGGCGGCTGGCGAACAGGCCGAACTCGTCGTCGTTTTGCAGCTCGAGCCCCAACGTCTTCAGCACGATGCCGTACTTCTGCGGCTCCCCGTCGAAGGCATCGGCATGTTCGACGTTGACGTCGAGCAGGTAGCGGCGGATGGCGCTGCCCTCGGTGACGCGCGGTCGATAGCCGATCTCGGCGAGCGATTGCCGGGTGTCGCGCCGCCGCACGAAGCCGAGCGCCGGGCGGAAGTCGTCGCTGACCCAGCGCGAGCCCACGCCGAACGTCCACTCGGTGCCTACCGCCGCCAACTGCCCGCCGAAGCTCTCGCCATCGTCGTTGCCGACGGTGCCGGCGGAGCCGGCCGCGTCGAGCAGGATGCGCAGGTCGAGGTCACCGACGAAACGTGGCTCGCGGTGGTAGAGGTCGAAACCCAGCACGCCGTTGTTGCCGGCGCCGGTCGGATCGCCGAGCGTGCCGATGGCGCCGACCGTCGTCTGTTCGCCGAGCGCGTACCGCAACCGCGCGACCCCCAGGTTCTCGGCGTCCGCGGCGTCGACCCGGTCGGTCTCGACGTCGAGTAGGCCGACCTCCAACGGGCCCGCCTCGCCGGTCAGCTTGGCGCCCCACTGCAGGGGGATCGGCTTGCCGTTGGCGGCGAGGCCGATGCGCCGCGTGAAGAACGGCAGGAAGCGCGCGCCGCCCGCCTCGCTCGCGCCGAACGAGAAGTACCCGATGCCATCCAGGAAGAAGTCGCGCTTCTCCGGGAAGAACAGCGGGAAGCGGTCGAGGTTGATCTGGCGATCGTCGTTCTCGGTCTGACCGAAGTCGGTCAACACGGTCGTCGCCAGCGTCATCGAGGGCGTCAGCCGGTAGTACAGTTCGCCGCCGGCGTCGGGGTCGGAACTCCAGTTGTCCTCCGCCTGCAAGCGGTCGTGCACCAGACCCGCCGACACGTAGGGCACGACCTCCAGGCCGATCCCGCCATCGATGTCGCCCAGGCCAGCGATCGTGCCACACTCGCTGATGCGGAAGAACGACACCGCCTGGGTCGGATTGGCCCATTGGTACTCTTCGTTGGCGGTCCGCACGTACCGGCGCAGGTTGAACCCCCACGTCGTTGCCCCGTCGCGCCGCGGGATGCTGCGGAACGGGATGGCGATCTCCGCGAACCAGCCCGTTTCGCCGACGGTCGCGGCGCCTTCCCAGATGGCGTCCCAGGGCTTGTCGAAGCGCCCGCCGTTCTGCGAGATCAGGATGTCGCCGATGGAGCCGCCGGCACCGATCTGGAAGAAGTAGGCGGTGCGCCGGTTCTCGAGCGGATCGAGCAGGATCTCGACCCGATCGTCGGGATCGAGCCGTGCGTCGCGCGCGCGCTGGGTCGCGCGAATGGCATCGGCGTTCTGGTCATGGCACCACAGCCCGATGTAGAGGCAGTTGCGGTCGTGCAGCAGCTTGACGACCGTGCGCTGCGTCGGGGTGCGGCCTGCCCACGGTTCCACCATCGTGAGGTCGCCCAGCGCCGGCGCGTCCCGCCAGCAGGCGTCGTGCAGCTCGCCGTCGATGCGCGGGGCCAGCT
>CAMAUH010000294.1 GCA_945861365.1 Candidatus Kuenenia stuttgartensis | reverse complement strand
TTCGAGAATGCGGTCGCCGAGCGAACGCTGCGCATCCTGCATGCGCCGCTGCATCTCCTGCGCCTGCTTCAGCAGGCTCTGCATGTCGCCGAATCCGGTTGCCATGGTGTTCCTCGTAGGCCGCGCATGATGCCGGGCGCGAGGCCCGGCATCCACCGTCACGGTCGAACGGCGTAGACGAGGCCCGGGCTGCTGCTCCACAGCTCGCTGCCGCAGGCGTCGAGCCACAGCGACTGCGCGAAGATCGACAGGCCGACGTTCGCCGGCGTGGTCGGGATCGGGAAGCGGTGGATGGCGCCGCCGTAGGCGTCGCTGGCGATGCCGATCGGCACGGCCGAACCCGGATCGACCAGCACCGTGATGCCGAGCACCGGCAGCGACGACGAAGCGAGCGCCAGCGCGATCAGGCCGAACGAGTTGGCCGGCGCGTTGTGCATGCCGTAGCCGAAGCGCGCGTTGCCGGCGCGCGGCTCGCTGTTGGCGAACAGCGTCGAGCTGCCGGTGCAACCAGGCGTCGCGAGACCGTACGAATCCGCGTCCTCGTCGGCGTTCTTGGTGCCGTCGACGTCGCGATCGAGCGCCACGCGGTTGCCGCTGCCCGGGTTGACCGCGGTGAAGGCGAGGCTGGCGTTGCCCGCCGTCACCTTCGCCAGCAGCTGCGCCTGCGTGAACGGCCCTTCGCCGGTGCGGTCGACCAGGAACTGGCCGCTGGCCGGGATGTACAGCAGGCCCGCGACGCGGCCGTCGAGCAGGCCGTGCACGGTCAGGTCGAGGTCGCCGGCGGCGGCGCGCGACGTCAGCAGCGCCAGATCGTTGGTGACCTGCACGCTGGCCACGTTGGCCTGGTTGACGACCCGCTGGTAGCCGACCGCCGGTGCGGTGCCGGTATCGATGCTGAGCAGCAGCGTGACGATGTCGTCCTTGGTCGCGGCCGGCCACGGGTTGAACACCGGCTGCGCGAAGAAGGAGGTCAGCGTGTCGAGCGCACCGTCGTGCGTGTAGCCGAAGCCGCTCTTCTGCTGGCCCGCGACGCGGTTGAAGCCGACCTTGCGGTACATGTTGCGGAACTGCGGCACCTTCATCTGCTGCGGCTCCTGCAGGATCGAACCGGTGATGACGAAGCCGTTGGTGCCGACGGTGCCGCCGGGCAGCGAGTGGCACGTCACGCACGAGGCGCCGCCCGGCAACGGCACGGTGGCGATGTTGGTCTGCATCGCGACGAGGCCCGCGGCCTCGTTGTTGTTGGCCGGCGCCGTGCGGTAGGTGCGGTTGAGCTGCTGGTTGGGATTCGGCGGCATCACGATGCCGTTCGCGAACGCCGCGTAGGCGTTCATGTCGGCGCTCGACAGCAGGCTGCCACCGAGCAGGCTGACGAACGTGCCGTTGAATGCCTGGAAGTTGCCGCGGTCGCCGCGCCAGTGCAGCACGCCGGTGCCCTGGATGCCGCGCAGCGTCTGCGTCGTCATCGGCCCCTTCATCGGGTGGAACTGCGTCAGGCCGAGGTTGAACGGGAACGGCTGCGCCGGTGCCGGGGCCATGGAGCCGCTCGGATCACCGAGGTCCCACGCGATGCCGTCGATGTCGCCATCGATGTGGCACGACGCGCACGACATGGTGCCGTTGCCCGACAGCTTCGCGTCGTAGAGGAACTTGCGCCCCTCGCGCATCGCTTGCGGCATCGGGTCGACCGTCGCGATCGGCTGCTCGAGCAGCACCGTGCGCGTGCCGGTGTCGACGACCGCCAGCGTGTCGCTGAGGTGGTTCAGCACGTACAGCCGCGGCTGCGTCGGGTGCAGCGCCAGCGCGCGCGTGCCGCGCTTCTGCCGCGTGTTGACCGTGGCACCGGGCGTGACGCCGAGTTCGATGCGGGCGACGACGTTGCCGGCGAGGTTCAGCACGCCGACCCGGTCGGTGCCGTGGGCGGCGACGTAGACGAATCCACCGGGCCCGTCGATCGCGACGCCGTACGGCTCGCTGAGCGCCGTCGTCAGCGCGGCGGTGTTCGGCAGCACGTTGTAGTTGAGGCCCGGATTCAGATCGATCGGCGTGATCACCGGCGTGACCCCGGTGGTGATCTTCGTGACCCGGCTGTCGATCGCGTGGCCGCGCAGGTTCGGCTCGAAGCGCACGAGGTTGCGCGACTCCACGTTCGCGACCCACAGGTCGCCGCTGGTCGGATGCACCGCGATGGCGGTGTTGATGGTGCCGACCGCGCGGAAGTAGCGCGTCACCGCCAGCGACGCGACGTCGATCTGCGCGACGTCGTTGTCGGGCAGCGTGTACGGGATCTGTCCAGCCCACGTCGGGTTGTCGGCGCGCACGACGATGCCCTGCGCCGGCGCCGCCGGCAGTGCCCCGTTGGTGGGCGCGGGCGGCGCCTGCACGCCGGCTGGCAGCACCGTGGTGCCGTTGCCCGAACGCTGCACGACCGCGTAGACCCGGCTCCCGTCCGGGCTCACCGCGAGCGAGCGAGGATCCTTGCCGAACACCGGAACCGTGCCGAGCGGCGCCCGCGTGACGGCGTCGAACACGCGGATCTCGTCCACCGTCGCCGCACTGACGAACGCCTTGCCGCCGGCGAACACGATGTCGCTCGGCTCGTCGACGACGCGCAGCGTGTCGATCACCCGCCCCTGGCTGACGCTGACGATGCTGACGCTGTCGGACAGCAGGTTGGTGACCCACACCTCGTCGCGCGTGCGCGGCTGCACCGACACCGGCTCGAGCCCGACCGGGATCTCCGCCAGCAGGAACGGCGCCGACGGATTGCTGAGGTCGAACACGTTCAAGCGCCCGCCCACGGTGTCGGCGACGAACAGCCGACTGCCATCCGGCGACAACCGCAGCGGTTGCACGGGGCCGCTCTCATGGTTGACGAAGCCCTGGGCGGGGACCGCAGCGGCCAATGCGATGGCGGCTGCGACGATGCGGGTCGCAATGGACATGTTGCTCCTGGGGGGCGGACGAGGCCGCGGACGGTCGCACAACCAATGCGGACTGTCAAAGGGCCCAGCGCCGCGGCGGGCAGGGCACTTCCGCGGGTGGCGGACAGACGCGACCGCAGACCGTTGTTATGGTGCGCCCCCTCGCGGCGCCGCCATGTCCCGGCGCCTCCGGCAAACATCATGAGACTCCGCCACACCATCAGCGCCCTCGTCCTGCTCTCCGTCGGCCTCGCAGCCCAGCAACAACTGGTGCTGCCCGACAACCACCATCTGAGCGAGAGCCCGAACCAGATCGGCAACTCCGGCTCGACCCTGTGGTTCCGCACCACCACGAGCCGCTTCCAGCTGCTCTACGAAGCCGCCGCGTTCACCGGCGTCTCGGCGGTCAGCGGCCCGATCGTCATCACCAAGATCAAGTTCCGCGGCGAGGACGGCGAGATCAACCTCGGCGGCCAGGTCTACAACGGCGTCACCATCGCGGTCGGCTCGACCACGCTGACCACCAGCACGCTGACGACGACGTTCGCCAACAACCTGCTGCCGGGCACCACGGCGATGGGGCTGACGGGCACGACCAACATCACCGTGGCGCCGTCGCAGGGCTCGGTGCCGAACAACTGGAACGTCGAGTTCGACCTGAACGCACTCGGCAACAGCATCGTCTACGACCCGTCGAGCGGTCAGAGCCTGCTGATCGACATCAACATGCCGAGCGCGCCGTCGAACGCGCCGCCACTCGGCCTGATCTCCTTCCAGAACACCACCGGCACCACCGCGCAGATCCGCGGCCTCGGCATGACGTCGACCGGCGGCGCCTCGGTCACCGGTGCCAGCAACAACACGCCGCTGGTCTGCGGCATCGAGTTCATCGGCACGGGCGGCTTCTCGACCATCACCCCGGCGCGCAACGAGTTCTACGGCGCTGCCTGCGGCGGCCAGGCCTCGTCGTTCTACGAAGGCTTCCTGAACGGCCAGGTGTTCGACCTCGGTGGCGGCCTGACCATGACGCCCGACAACCCGGCGGCCCCGAACTACTACATCGTCAGCAACGGCGCACCGGCACCGGACACGACGAAGGTCAATGCGGCGCCCCAGGTCACGGCCGACGACGGCATCTTCAACTACTCGCTCGGCTTCACGTTCAACTACCCGGGCGGCTCGACCACCAACGTGGTGCCGAGCAGCAACGGCTTCGTGTGGCTCGACCAGGCCATGACCGACACCGCCTTCGCCGCGGTGGCCTCGCGCCTGCTCGGTGACGGCGTCCCGCCGTTCACCGCGCCGCAGCAGAACTGGGCCGCAGCGCGCCTGGCGATCTTCTGGAAGGACCTGAACATGCTGCGCAACGCCGGCCTGAACCCCGCCGCCGGTCTGCACGCGGTCACCGACACCTCGGGCGGCCCGGGCAACGCGGTCTGCTACATCACGTGGTGGGACGTCGGTGAGTTCAACACGGTCAGCGGCGTCGGCGTGAACGGCCACACCAACTGGACCTTCCAGGTCGTGCTCTACGAAGCGACCGGCACCGTGCAGTACCGCTACGGCAACGTGCCGGTCTACGCCACGGCATCGACCTCCACGCTCGGCAGCTACGCGACCCTGGTCGGCTTCTCGCGCGGCCGCATCGGTGGCGCCACCGGTGTCAACTCGGTCGACCCGCAGAACCGCGACATCTCGCTCGAGGGCACCTTCGCGACCTCGATCGAAGGTACGACCGGCAACATCGGCCAGCGCGCGATCGCGACGCCGAACGCCGGCGGCAGCCAGTACGGCGGCCGCATGTATGCCGGCCAGTCGCTGACGTGGAGCGCCGTCAACGTGCCGACGACGGCGCTCATCGCCGCACAGCTGCTCGACGTCACGTCGAGCCGCCCCGGCTTCCAGTTCCCGACCATCACCGCGCCGGGCTGCATCCTGAGCACGTCGACCGGTGCGCTGCTGTGGGAGACGTTCGTGCTGCCGGCCCCGACGACGGTCGGCACGGTGCCGTTCGTGGTGCCGAGCGGCGTCCTTGGCGTCGACATCTATGCGCAGTTCGTCACGCTCGACCTGTTCGGCGGCCCGAACCTGATCTCGAACTCGAGCAACGCGATCAAGCACACGGTGGGGTTGAACTGAGCACCAACCCCGGCCACGCGAAGCTCCGCTTCGCCTGGCCGGGGTTGCGCGAAGTCGCCGCGTGCGTCGGCGCGCGCAGCGCGACGAGGCACCTCGCGGCAACTGCCCGTCACCCTCGCCCGACTCTCTCCCTCTGGCGCGCACAGCGCGCCGAGCCTCCGAGGCACAGCAGCCTCCCCTCCTCTGGCGCGCACAGCGAGCCGAGCCTCCAACGCAGCTGCCAGCCCCCAATGGCGCACGCAGCGCGCCATTCCCCAAAGACACCGCCAGCCCCCTCTGGCCCAGGCAGCGCGCAGCACTCCTCCCGTCACACGCCCCGCACCCCCCGCGAACCGATCACTCCGGCAGCGGCGGCTGCTCGTCGACCGGCGCGCCATCGTCCTCCGCCGGCCGCGCCGGCTCCTCGGCCTTCACGCGATCCTGCGGGTTGACCTGCACGACACGGCCGCGAAACGTCCCCATCACGAGCTTGGCCTGCGGCCCCGGCTGAATGCTGGCGGGCGGCACCGGCGTCGGGCCCGCGGCCTTGATCTCCGGCAGGCGCCATTCGATCTGCAGCTGCCGGCCAGCCGCCTCCTGGATGACCTTGGCCAGCACCTGCTGCTGCTCCATCGACGCCAGCCGGTCGCGATACATCTTCTTGTCGGTATGCAGCGTCACGACCAGCGTGCCGTTCGCGTTGGGCCCGTCGAACTTGCACAGCTCGATGACGACATGCAGCAGCTGGCGATCCTTCAGCGCCGCC
>CAMAUH010000293.1 GCA_945861365.1 Candidatus Kuenenia stuttgartensis | reverse complement strand
ACGGCCTGTGGCTGCCGCTCGGCAGCTGGAACGTCACGTTCGCGGCCGCTGGCCACCAGAGCCGCACCGTGCCGATCACGGTGACGAGCTACGACGTGCCGGTCGATGTCGACGTGCTGCTCGAACCGAATGGCACCGCACCGTCGCTGACCAAGGTCGGCACGGGCAGCGTCGGCACCGCGGTGACCTTCACGTACGTGAGTCCCGGCGATGGCGGCAAGCAGGCGTTCTTCGGCTGGTCGCTCGGCACGTCGCCCGGCATCGACCTCGGCGGCCTGCGGGTGCTGCCGCTCAACAACGACTTCCTGTTCCAGAATGCGTGGATCGGCAATCCGTTCCTCGCGCCGACTTGGGTCACGTTGAACGGTGCCGGCCAGGCGCAGGCAGTGTTCTCGATCCCCAACCTCAGCTGGACGATCGGCCTCACCACGTACGTGGGCGGCATCACGTTCGACCCCGCCTTCCAGTACACGATCAAGACCTGGAGCCAGCCGGTCGGCGTCACGATCATCCCGTGAGGGTCGGGGGCCGGTACGACTCGAGAATCCTCCACCCGTGCGGACACGGACCCCGCGGGAAGGAACGCAGCCACCGTCTTCGCCGTTGAGCCGCGACCGCTGCGGTCGTCGGCTCCAACGCAGGCGGGGCAGGCCCCCGACCTCGCGTCCCTTAGTAGGGACTGTCGAGCATGTCCCAGATGATCTGCTCGACGTCGGGCTGGCACTTGCCGGTCAGGTGCTTGACCGGTTCCGCCTTGCCCTCGATGTGCGCGGCGATCGCCGGCAGGTCGGCCTCGGTCACCTTGCTGTAGAAGATCTTGTCGGGATACAGGGTGACGTTGATGCCCTGGTCGCAGGCGCCGAAGCACGGGTAGCGCCGGACCTTGACCTTCTGCTGGTCGGGATCGAACTTCTTGATCAGGTCGCGGAGCTTGTCGAAGACGTCGCCGCTGCCCTTCTCGGTGCAGTCGCCGCCTTCACAGACGTAACAGAGTCGATTGGTCATCGCGGAGCGCTCGGAATGCGAACGGTCCACGCAAGGTGCGTGGACCGCTGTGAGTGATGCGTAGGGGATCGGTCGTGCGTCGGCGGCCGGATCAGTGGAACTTCACGTATTCGAACTCGATCGCCTTGTCGTTCACGCCTTGCTGCGGCGGCGCGATGTAGTTCGCGAACTTGCCGGGCGTGGTGACCTTGACCATGCACGAGTTGACGTAGTCGCGGTCGGCCTGCGTCGGCAGCCACTGCGTGTGCTTGGCGGTCCAGGTGGCCTCGTCGATCAGTTCGCCCTGCGGGTTGAACTTGAAGCCGGCGTAGACGCCCTGGTAGCGGTGGAACTTGCGATCCGGCAGCGCGATGCGCTCCTTCATGCCGAGCTTCTCGAGGTCGCGGTTCCAGCGCTCGACGATGCGCTTGCAGTCGGCGATGTAGGCATCGAGCAGCACCGCGTTCATCGCGCGGCGCAGCGGGATGTCCTGCTTGCTCATCTTGCCGTCCTCGGTCGGCACCTCGAGCGTGTAGTTCGCGTTGAGCGCCTTCGGGTCCTTGTAGATGCCGTCGCTCTCGCGGTAGCGGCCCTTCAGGCCGTTGGCGAACGACTCCGCGGCGTTGGTCGAGTCCTCGCCGCCGAACAGGTCCATCGAGCCGGTGAACCAGAAGTTCACGTAGCGCTGGATGATGTCGAGCGGGATCGCGCCTTCCTTGCGCGGGTCCTTGCCCTGGGCCATCAGTTCGCCGGTGCGCTTCACGATGCGGCCGACGCCGTTCTCACCGGTCTGCAGGTGGTAGGCCTCTTCGGCGAGCATGAACTGCGTCGTGCGGGCCAGCGGGTCGAAGCTCGACTCGGCCAGCGACGCCAGCTGGTACTTGCCGTCGCGGTCCATGAAGGCCGTGAAGCAGAAGAAGTCCAGCCAGTTGGTCACCGGGTAGTTGAACGCCTGCAGGATGCGCGGGTTGTCCTGGTCGCCGCTGTGGCGCTCGAGCATCGCCTCGGCTTCTTCGCGGCCGTCGGCGCCGAAGTGTGTCTGCAGCAGGTAGACCATCGCCCACAGGTGACGGCCTTCCTCGACGTTGACCTGGAACAGCGAGCGCAAGTCGTACAGCGACGGGCAGCAGTGCCCGAGCTTGCGCTGCTGCTCGACCGACGCGGGCTCGGTGTCGCCCTGCGTGACGATCAGGCGGCGCAGGCGGTTGCGGAACTCGCCGGGCACTTCCTGCCACGCCGGTTGGCCGATGCTGTCGCCGAAGTGGATCTTGCGGTCGGCGGGGCCATCGGCGAGGAAGATGCCCCAGCGGTAGTCGGGCATCTTCACGTAGTCGAAGTGCGCCCAGCCGCCCTGGCCGACGCCGATCGCCGTGCGCAGGTAGATCTGGTCCTGGTTGAAGTCGGTCGGGCCGAGTGCGCCCCACCATTCGAGGAACTTCGGCTGCCACTTTTCGAGCGCCATCATCAGGCGCTTGTTGTCACGCAGGCCGACGTTGTTGGGGATCTTGGCTTCGAGGTCGACGATGCTCATGGGAGTTCCTTCAGTCGTGGGAATGCGGGGCGTGGCGCTCAGGTGCGGCGCCAGTCGAACTTGGCGCTCTCGGGCGCGCCGTAGCGGGTCAGGGCGCCTTCGTCGCCGGTCGCGTTCGGGCGCGTGAAGATCCAGTTCTGCCAGGCGCTGAGGCGGCCGAAGATCTTGCTGTCGCAGTTCTCGGCGCCGCCGAAACGCAGCGAGGCTTCCATGCCGGTCAGCGCGTCGGGCGACAGCGACGAACGCTCTTCGATCGCGATGCGCGTGTCGTCGCTCCAGTCGACCGGGTCCAGCAGGTAGGTGCACAGGCCCTGCTCGTCGGCCTCGGCGGCGGTCAGCGTCGGCTGCTCGGTGGCGAGCTGCTGGCCGTGCGCCGGCTGCGCCAGGAAGCGGTTGTGCAGGCGGGTCAGGCCGTGGCTCATCGGCAAGGCGCCGTTGCTGAGCGGGCCGACCACGAACTGCACCTTGTCGCTGTCGAGCGCGTAGACGCGGTCGCAGGCGATCGTCAGTTCGAAGAACGCGCCGGCGGCGCAGGCCTCGCCATCGACCATCGCGTACAGCGAACGCGCCATCAGGTCGAAGCGGCGCAGCGTGCGCGCCATCTGCAGCAGGATCTCGTTGGCGAGCCAGTGCGAACGGTTGGCGAACAGGTCCTTCTCGACCTGCAGGATCGCCGCGCGGTCGCCGCGCGTCTTCAGCACGATCAGGCCGACCTGCTCGTGGTCGAAGCGCAGCTGCAGCAGCGCGTCGTCGAGTTCGCGCCAGCATTGCAGCGCCCACGCCGAGCAGCCGGCCTGCTCGTACTCGGCGCCGGTCTTCGGCTGCGGGCCGCTCGGGCCGTTGACGGTCAGCATCGCCGTGCGCGTCTCGGCGTTCACTTCGAGCTGCACGTGCTGGTAGCTGTACTTGCCGCCATCGACCTTGGCGTGGATCGGTGCCAGCGTGATGCCCTGCTTCGCTGCGCTGGGCGACTTCGCCGCGAGTTCCTTCGCGCGCGTCTGCACCTTGTCGGTGAACTGCGACTTCGGCCAGATCGCGTCGACGAAGCCCCACGACAGGGCGCGCTTGCCGCGCAGGCCTTCGGCCATCGTGCAGAACACGTCCGCGCGGTCGCGGCGGATCTTGCGCTTGTCGACGATGCGCGTCAGGCCGCCGGTGCCGGGCAGCACGCCGAGCAGCGGCACTTCGGGCAGCGACACCGCCGAGTTGTTGTCGTTGACGAGGTGGATCTCGTCGCAGGCCAGCGCCAGCTCGTAACCGCCGCCGGCGCACGCTGCGTTGATCGCGCACAGCGCCTTCAGGCCCGAGTTCCGGCTCGCGTCCTCGAGGCTGAGCCGCGTCTCGTTGGTGTACTTGCAGAAGTTCACTTTGAAGGGGTGCGTGCTCTCCGCCAGCATCCAGATGTTGGCGCCGGCGCAGAACGCGCGCTCCTGTGCGCTGCCGACCACCACGACGCGCACCTTCGGGTGCTCGAAGCGCAGCCGCTGCACGGCATCCGCGAGCTCCATGTCGACCCCGAGGTCGTAGCTGTTCAGCTTCAGCTCATAGCCCGGCTTGTAGGGGTGCGCCGGGTCGACGTTCATGCGCAGGTGCGCGACGTCGCCATCGATCTGGAGTTGCCAGTGGTGGTAGCTGCTCGGGTGTCGGTTGAAGTCGGTCATGCCGCGTTGGGAGCTCGGAAAATGGGGCGCGCAGTGTGCCGACCTCGGTGGGGGAAGGCAAGCAGGATACCGCAGCTAGTCTTGGTCGATATGCGGTATAGTGCGCAATTCGCTCAGTCCTGCTGCCCGGATGCGGGCAAAATGCCTTATTTGCGCTGGCGCCAGCGGTCGAGGGCCACCGCGCCAACGATGATCGCGCCGGTCGCGATCTCCTGCACCCAGTTGTCCAAGCCCAGCTTCGTGCAGCCGTTGTCGACGACGGTCATCACCAGCGCGCCGACCAGCGTGCCGAACATCGAGCCGCTGCCGCCGGCGAGCGACGCGCCGCCGATCACCGCCGCCGCGATCGCCTTCAGCTCGTGGCCCTGCGCGGTGGTCGGGTCGCCCATCGACAGGAATGACAGCTGCAAGGTGCCGGCGATGCCGCTGCACACGCCGGCGATCGCATAGACGCTGACTTCGATGCGCGTGGTGTCGATGCCGGCGAGGCGGGCTGCCTGGCGGTTGGCGCCGAAGGCGAGCGCGTGGCGGCCGAACACCGTGCGCCGCAGCAGCACCGCGGCGGCGGCGGTCGCCGCCAGCAGCAGCCACACACCGGGCGCCAGCCACAGGTCGCCGGGCAGCATCCAGCTGGCCAGGGCGTCGTTGCGCGGGAAGTAGACCGGCTGGTTGCCGCCGAGGCCCTTGGCGAGCCCGCGCAGCGCGCCGAAGGCTCCGAGCGTCACGATGAACGGCGACAGCGGCAGCGACCAGGTGACGCGGCGCGACAGCCGCCAGGCGGCGGCCCCCGCGGCGAGCGTGATCGCGGTGCGCAACAGCGGCGACGTGTCGGCCGCCGACAGGAACGCGATCCCGCCGCCGGCCAGCGTCAGCAGCGTGCGCGCCATCGCGCCGGTGACCAGCGTGCCGATCGCGAAGCCGATGCTGCCGCCGACCACCGCGCTGATGCCCATGGCACTCCACCAGCTGGCGCCACTGCGCAGGGCCAGCGCGCCGACCATGGCGCTGACCGCGATGGTCGAGCCGACCGCCAGGTCGATGCCGCCGCTGAGGATCACCCAGGTCGCGCCGATCGCGGCGATGCCGACGACGGCGGTCTGCAGCAACATCAGTTCGAGGTTGCCGATGCTGGTGAAGTTGCTGCCAGCGGTCAGCGCGAACAGCGCATAGGTCGCGATCAGGCCCAGCAGCGGGCCGCTGCCGCGCAGCAGGCGGGGGAGGCCGCCGTTCATTGCAGGAGGCGCGCGATGTCGGGCTCGTGCATGTTCTTGCCGGTGGCGAGGCGCGCGCCGGTGTCGATGCGCGGCGCCACGGTCTTGCCGGCGAGCAGTTCGGCCAGGCTCTGCACCGCCAGTTCGCCCATGCGGCGCGGGTCCTGGACCACCAAGGCGTCGATGCCACCACGTTGCAGACCGTCGACCAGCGGCGGCGAGCTGTCGAAGCCGACCAGGCGGACCTTGCCGGTCAGGCCCAGTTGCTCGAGCGCCTGCAGCATGCCGACGGTCGCCGACTCGTTGCTGCAGAACACGCCCTGCGCGGCCTTCAGGCTGTCGGCCATCTGCAGGGCCGCGTTCTTGGCGTCGCCGACGGTCGGCCCCGCGTAGCGGTTGTCGACCAGCACATCGAGGCCCGCGTCGCGCGCCGCCTGCAGG
>CAMAUH010000292.1 GCA_945861365.1 Candidatus Kuenenia stuttgartensis | reverse complement strand
GCTGCTGCGGGGCTTGCGGTTGTCCCGGGCCGCCTTGCCCACCCTGCTGCAACAGCCGCAGGAAGTTCTGCAGGCCCGCGGCGGACGGCGCGCCGACCGGAACGTCGGGCTCTTCCGGCGGCAGCGGTTTCGGCGGCACTGGCTTCAGCACCGAGATGTCGTCGGTGCGGTACTTCGGCCGCATGTCGACGGTGTGCGGCACCGGGGTGGCGAGCAACTCGCGCAGCCGATCGACGCCGGCGAACACGTAGTAGGACCGTTCGCCATCTGGCCGCTCTTCCGTGTAGCGGCCGGCGACCAGCCCGACGAACAGCCAGGACTCGTCTTCGCCGCGGCACAGCACGGTGGCTCCGGCGGGCAGTGGCGTACCAGGATCGGTGAGCACGTCGCCTCGCACGCCAGCGGCATCGGCGAGCTGCACCCCGTGGCTCTGCACTCCGTGGCCGTCGGGCATCCACATCACGCGCAGTTCGTCGGTGGGTTTTGGCGAACGATCGAGCGCGCGCACCAGCTGCGTCTTCAGATCGATCTCGGCGCGCTTGAAGATGCTCCCCGTCGCCAGCAGTTCGCCGTTCTCGACGATCGGCGTCGGTCCGAGCAGGTAGTGCACTCGGCAGGGACCGCTCTCGGCACTGCGGCCGAGGGTCAACACGCCGAACTCGGTCGCGGCACCGTATTCGATGCCACCGGTGGTCTCGACCAGCACCGCGGGACGCGAGCGATCGATCCAATGTTCGCCGGAGAAGAACCAGGCACTGCAGCCTGGCAGGATGGCCAACATGGCTGCGGCGACGGCAATGCGCATGCGATCACAGTAGACCACGAGCGCGCGCCAGTCTCCTTCGCAGTCCTGGCCATCCTTGAGCGGCCGGGGCCGAAGCCCTGGCCTGCATCGACTGACTAGACCAGGGCCGAAGCCCTGGTCACTGGCAACTCACCAGCGATCGCGGTCGCCGCCGCCACCGCCACGGCCGCCACCACCACCGCCACGACCGCCACCGCCACCGCCACCCGGACGCGGCTTGCGCTCTTCGGCCTCGTTGACGCGCACGGCGCGCCCGTCGACCTGCTTGCCGTCGAGAGCCTTGATGGCCAACGCGGCGTCGCCATCCGAGCCCATTTCGACGAACGCGAAGCCGCGCGAGCGGCCGGTGTCACGATCGGTCACGATGCTGACGCTTTCGACCTTGCGGCCTTCTTGCGAGAACGCGGCCTGCAGCGACTCCTCGGTGGAGTTGAAGGAGAGATTGCCAACGAACAAACGCTTACCCATGAACAGCTCCGGACCTTACTAGGCGAACCGGTGCCGTGGACTTCGCAGCACGATGCTGCTGAATCCACGATGTCTCGCTGCGAACGTGTTCTCGACAAGAGAAGATCCGCAAGAGACTCGCACCGACCGCAATGACGCAGGTCCAAATTCTTAGTCTGATCCGAATCCCTGGAAGGCGGCAGACTGACCGCTAGCCAAGTGGCGAGCACGTTAGCAGGCGGCGGCCCGAAAGCATCCGAGGAAATCCACAGCTTCCGCGGGCAGTGGCCCGCATGGGCTGGCCGCATGGGGGGGTCTAGCCACTCGAAAGGCGGTGCAGTCGGCCGCGCACAGCCCGGGCCAGCACCAGCAGCAGGCCGCCCGCGACGACGAACAGGCCGAGCACGAGGCCCCACCAGAAGCCGGCCGGTCCATGCCCGAGACCGATGCCGAGCAGATAGCCGAGCGGCAGCCCGAGCAGCCAGAAGCCGACCACGTTGGCGAACACGGGGGAACGCACGTCGCCGAGGCCCCGCAAGCAGCCGATCGACACCACCTGCACGCCATCGCCGATCTGGAAGACGCCGGCGATCGGGATCAGCGCCACCGCGATCGCGAACTGCTCCGGTTGCTTCGTCATCGCGCTGGCCAACAGCTGCGGGCACAGCAGGAACAGCAGGCTGAAGGCGCTCATGACGGCGATTGCCGCGACCAGTGCTGCATGCACCGAGCGCCGGACGGCTGCCGGATCGCCACGGCCGACGGCCCAGCCGACGCGCACCGAGGCAGCGATGCCGAGGCCGAGCGGCACCATGAAGCTGAGCGAGGCCAGCTGGAGTGCGATCTGGTGCCCGCCGAGGCCGGGGCCGATGCCGCCAGCCTGGCTGTTGGCGCTGGCGTCGAGTTTGCCGATCAGCAGGGCGGTGGCCGCGAAGACGCCCATCTCGAGTACGTACTGCGCGCCGATCGGGGCGCCGAGCAGGAAGGCGCGGCCGAGCGGGCGCAGCGCCAGGGCTTCGCGGCGCACTGCGGGAACGCGAAGCTGGCGCAGTTGCGGGCCGATGTCGCGCCAGCCGAAGACGAGCAGGCCACCGAGCATCAGCCAGCGGCAGATCACCGTCGCCAGCGCGGCACCGGTCGCGCCCAGTTCCGGCAGTCCGAACTTGCCGAAGATCAGCAGCCAGTCCAGCAGCGCGTTCAGCAGGTTGCCGGCCAGGATCGTCAGCACCTGGGGCATCACCGACGCGCGCGCCGACAGCAGGCTGCGCAGCACGGAGTAGCACAGGAACGGCAGCACGGTCAGCGTCTGCAGGCGTGCGTAGGCGGCGGCTTCGGGGATCAGTTCGCTGGGTTGGCCGCAGAGTTCCAGCCACGTGGCGGCCGGCAGCAGCAGCAATGCTGCAGGCAGCGACAGCACGGTCGCCAGCAACAAGCCGCGGCCCAGCAGGCGCGGTACTGCGGCATGGTCCTTTGCGCCCACGGCCTGCGACAGCAGCGGCTCGATCGCGGTGACCGCACCCATGCAGAACATCGTGGCGCCCCAGGCCAGCGTGTTGCCGAGCGCCATGGCCGGCAGCGAACGGGCGTCGTGATGCCCGAGCATCGCGATGTCGACGAAGTTCAGCGCCGTCATGCCCATCTGCACGAGGGCGATGGGCAGTCCCAGTTGCAGCAGGTGGCGCAGTTCCTCGCCGAAGGAGCGGCTGCGGGTCTGGCTCGGGTGGTCGGGGGCGGCGTCCATCGAGGGGCGGGCACTGTGGCGAGTGATGCCTGGCTTGCAAGGCTGTGGATTCGCGGTTGTGGCGGTTGCAGGTCACGGTGGCATCGCGACTTGATGACGGGCTTGCTGTGGACAACTGGCGCGGTTGTGGAAAGTCATGTGGAGAGTTGGGTGGGGTGGTATCGCGAGTTGCTCGGTCGCCCAGCCCCGGCGGCATCGCATCGAGGTTCGTCGTTTGTTAGTGTCGATGGAATGGGCCGCTGCATCCTGCACGTCGACATCGATGCCTTCCTCGCTTCCGTCGAGCAGCTGCGTGACCCGGCGCTGCTCGGTCGCCCGGTGGCAGTCGGCACCGGCGTGGTCGCCTCACGTTCCTATGAAGCGAAGGCCTGTGGGGTGACCACGGCGATGCCGCTGCACGAGGCGCTGCGGCGCTGTCCTGAGCTGGTGGTGCGGCCCGGCGATGCCCGGTTGGCCGAGCGGTATCGCCAGCGGGTCGCCGAGATCCTGCGGCGGTTCACCCCGGTGGTGGAGGTCTGCTCGCTCGACGACTTCTACGCCGACCTGACCGGAGTGCCGCTGCGGGGCGAACCGGTGCTGGCTGGCGGCTCCGCTGCGTTGGAAGAACGTTCCCTGATGGCGCTGTGTCGCACGGTGCGAGCCCAGGTGCGCGCCGAAACCGGCTTGTCGGTTGCCCAGGGGCTCGGTGCCACGCGCACGGTCGCCCGCCTGGCCACGACGAAGGCCAAGCCCGGTGGCATCTGGGAAGTGCTGCCCGGCCAGGAGCTCGAGTTCCTGGCCGGCTTCGCCATCGATGCGGTGCCCGGCATCGGCCCGAAGACCGCCGCCTGGCTGCAGCAGGTCGGTGTCACGACGGTGCGGGAGCTGTGGGCGGTCGATCGCGAGCTGCTGGTGCGCAGCTTCGGTGGGCGCGGCGACGAGATCTGGCATCGCTGCCGCGGCCTCGATGCGGCACCGGTGCAGGCGACCCCGACGTTGCACAGCATCAGCCGCGAGACGTCGTTCGAGCCACGCGCCGAAGTCGACTCGCAGCAGGCGCCGTTCCTGCGGTCGATGCTCGCCTACCTGCTCGATCGCGCGACCAGCGAACTGCGGCGGCAGCAGCTGTTCGCACGCACGGTGCAGGTGCGGTTGCGCCACGTCGACGGCGTGCTCGGCGAACGTTCGCGCACGTTGGCCGAGCCGACCGACCGCACCGATCGCTGCATGGCGGTGGCCGCGGAGCTGCTCGACGAACTGCTGCTGCGGCGGGTTCTGGTGCGGCTCTGCGGGATCTCGCTGACGTCGCTGGTGCCGCCGCGCGCCCAGCAGGGGCAGCTGTTCGGTGACGATGGCCAGGCCGCGCGCAAGTTGTTCGCCGCAGTCGACGCGGTGCGGGCGCGGCACGGTTTCGGGGCCTTGGTGCTCGGCGATGCTGCGGGGCTGCTCGGACGGGTGCCGACCGGCAAGCATGGTTTCGTGTTGCGCACGCCCTCGCTGACGAAGTGATCAGCGTGGTCGTGTCGCGCCGGCGAGCAGCGTCGCGAACTTCGTCTGCGCGCTGCCGTGGTCGAGGCCCTGCACCGCGACGACCTTGCGCGCATTGCTGGCGCCGCTGAGCACGGCCACCGTGCGAATCGGGACGGCGAGCGCTTCGGCCAGCAGTTCGCACAGCCGCGCGTTGGCCTTGCCGCCCTCGGGAGGAGCCGCGACCTGCACCTTCAGCGCGTCGCCGAGCAGTCCGACGATGCGGTCGCGTGCGGCGCCGGGCACGACCTTGACTGCGAACTGCACGCCCTCGCCGGTGGCGCGCAAGGGCAGCGTCGTCATGGCAGCACGGCGACGAGCAGGCTGTGCGGGTGTTCGCTGCAGAGCTTCTCGAGCTGGGTCGCGGCCGCGAGGTTGCGCCGTTCGGACAGGGCCCGCAGTCCGGCGGCGAGGCACAGGCCGGCCTGCAGTTCGCTGCGGATCGCCTTCGACCACGGTGCCGGATCCTCGGGCAGGTGCCGCAGCAGGCCATCGAACACGCTCGCGCTGAGCGGGTAACCCGCGGTTCCGGTGCCGGAGGAATCGTCGTCGGCGCGCACTCGCTGCAGGAACGACTGCGCAGCGGACGCATGCGCCGACAACGCCAGCATGCCGAGGAAGCACTCGCGGCTGCCTGGCATCGGGGGCGCGACCTGCTCGGCGAGCTGGGTCCACAACTCGATCGTCAGCGCGGTGCTGGGTTGCGTCTGTTCCTTCAGCGGCTTCTTCGTCGGGTCGGCGAGCACCAGCTGCTTGTTGGCGCGGTCCCAGCGGACGACTTGCAGCGTCGGCCCCTGGCTGTTGGTCAGCTGCAGTTGGCCGCCAGCCGCGGCCTTCTCGAGCGCCTGCGCGAACGAGTCGGCGTGGGCGATCGCGGCCGCGAGTTCGCTGGCGGCGGTCGCGGCCGGTGTGGTGCCGGCGGTCGCGGCGAACTTCTGCGTCGCGGCCAAGGCTCCCGGCAGGTCGTGGCTGTCGAGGCTGGCCCGCACGCCGTTGGCGCCGGCGAGCAACTGCTTGTGTTGCTGCCAATCGGCGGCGCCGCGCGCGCTGGTGAGGTTGCCGAGCGTCGTGTTCGCCGTGGTCACCGCGGTGCGCGCGCGCGCCAGGTCCTCCTGCAACGCCGCCGGCCAGCGCGCCGTCGTGTCGAGGGCAGTGGTCAGCGCCGCGATGCAGCGCTTCAACTCGGTTTCGTCCTGCTTGCCGCTCGCGGCGTCGATCGCCGCCTGCAGCGTCTGCAGTTCGGTGCGCGCCTTGCCCAGCACCTGCTCGCGCAGCTTCTGGACGCCTTGCAGCAGCTCGGCGTCGTCGCGCAGCTCCGCCGGGTGGGGGACGTCG
>CAMAUH010000291.1 GCA_945861365.1 Candidatus Kuenenia stuttgartensis | reverse complement strand
CCGGTGTTCGACACCACCCCGCCGCCGGAAGCGCGCCTGACGCTGCCGCCGACGACCACGCCGAGCACGGTGCGCGGCGCCTTCGGCGCCGACTTCGCGTCGCAGTACTTCTTCCGCGGCATCGTGCAGGAGAACCAGGGGCTGATCCTGCAGCCCTGGGTGAAGCTCGGCTACCGGCTGTACGACGGCAACGAAGCGCTGCACGACGTCGACCTGATGTTCGGCTCGTGGAACAGCGTGCACGACGGCCCGACCGGCGGCAGCAACGGCAACTGGTACGAGAGCGACTTCTACGTCGACCTCGCCGCCCGCTCCGGCGAGCGCTTCGCGTTCGCGGCGCGCTACACCGCCTACACGAACCCGAACAACTTCTTCCGCAACTACGCCGACGCCAACCCGGGCCTGCCCCAGCGCGGCTTCCGCGCCGTCGAGGAACTGTCGCTGACGCTCGACTTCGACGACCGCGCGCTGCTGGTCGATGGCCTGCGCAGCGGCCTGCAACCGCACGCGACGGTCGCGTTCGAACTGAACGGCCAGCGCGACAACGGCAACGACCGCGGCGTCTACGCGGAGGTCGGCGTGGCGCCGTGGATCGCGCTCGACGACGAGAACGGCGCCGGCCTGCGGCTGTCGTTCCCGGTCAAGGCCGGCTTCAGCCTGTTCGGCTACTACGAGTCGCAGAACCAGGCAGCCGGCGGCGACGAACTGTTCGGCTTCCTCGACATGGCCGCGGCGCTGAGCTCGCCGCTGTCGTGGCTGCCGAAGGGCATGGGCCCGTGGCACGGCGAAGCGGCGCTGCACTGGATCCTGCTCGGCAACAACCTCGAGCAGCGCAACAACGACGACACCGGCGCCCTGTTCTTCACGGTCGGCGCCAGCACGTCGTTCTGAACGGCCGCTGGGCGCCGCGGCGCAGGCCGCGCGATTTTCCGGCCTTGGTTGCGTCGCCGACGGCGCGGCCGGGCACAGGGTGGCAGCGATGAACCCGGAACCCTCCCGTTCCCTGGAAACCCTGCTGACCCAGTCCGACTGGGTCACCGCACTGGCCCGTAGCCTGTGCGGCGACCGCGCCACCGCGGACGACGTCGTCCAAGCAGCATGGCTCGACGCCATGCGCGCACCGCCGCCGGACCTGCGCGACCCGCGCGCGTGGTTGACGACGGTCGTGCGCCGCCAACTGCACAAGCTGCGCCGCAGCGCGCAGCGGCGCCAACGGCACGAGCGAGCGGCGACCGACCATGGCCACGCGGCCACGGCACCGGCCGCCGACGAGCTCGCGCAACGCCTGCAGACGCACCGCGAACTCGTCGACGCCGTGCTGGCGCTCGACGAGCCGTACCGTGCGACGATCGTGCTGCGCTTCTTCGAACACCTCGAAGTCGACGCGATCGCGCAGCGCACCGGCAGCCCGCCCAACACGGTGCGCTCCCGGCTGCAGCGTGCGCTACAGCAGCTGCGCGACCGGCTCGACCGCGCCCCCGGCGGTCGCGAACGCTGGCTGCCAGCGGTGCTGGTGTTGGCGAAGCGGCCATTGGCGAGCGAAGCGGTAGCCGCAGGGACAACGGGAACGGCAGTGGCCACGGGCATCGCGCTGGCCATCCCCATGAAGAAGTTCGTGATCACCGCCGCCGCACTCGCGGCGAGCCTGTTCCTGCTGTTGCCGCTGTGGTCGCCCGCGCCCGACGGCAGGCCGAAAACCACCGGGGCAGGCAATGCCGTCGCCGCCACCGCTGCGCCGACCGCGCGCACGGCCGCCGATCCCGGCGCAGCACCGATCCAGCGCGAGCTCGCACCACCGCTGCCGACGCCGCTCGCGACGCGCGGCCGGCGGCTGGTCGACCGCGACGGCAATCCACTGGTCGATGTCGTGCTGCGCGCCGAGTCGCCGTTCGCGGTGCGCTGGCAAGGCGGCGACCGCGGCTGGATCAGCGGCGACGACCGCAGCCTGTTCATCAGCGCGAGCGACGAGGAACGGCTGCAGAAGGACCCCGCGTTCGCGCGCCAGTTCTTCGGCAGCTGTGCGCATCCCGACGAATGGCGCGCGACGATCCTCGGTGAGCCGCTGCCCGCCCGCGAGACGCGCAGCGCACCGGATGGCAGCTTCACGTTCGCGGCGGAACTCGCCGCCAGCGACGCCACCATCACCGTCACCGACAAGCACTACGTGCTGATCGCACGCGGCGCGACCGACGGCGCACCTTGGCGAGCCGGGCCGGCCGCCCGCGTGCAGGGCCGCGTCGTCGACGAAACGGACCAGCCGCTGGCCGACGCGTTCCTGCTGACGATGACGCCACTCGACGGCGGCACCGCACTGCCCGAGGACCTCGAAACGCGCACCGACGACGCCGGGCGATTCCTGGTGCGGCGCGCGCTGGTCGGTGGCCTGCTGCGCGTGGCCCGCACCGGCTACATGACGGCCTGGCTGGCGATCGGCGAAGGCAGCGAACAGCAGCTGACGATCGTGCTGCAGCGGCGTCCGGCCGCGGAGCAGCGCAGCGTCGACGGACTCGTCGTCGACGTCGGCGGCCGGCCGATCGACGGTGCTTCGGTGTGGTTCGGGCGCAAGCGCGGAAAGACCGGCCCCGATGGCCGCTTCCGCCTGGACGCGAACGAGGCGCAGCCGCAGTACGCGCTGACGGTCGCGGCGAAGGGCTACGCGCTGCTGCAGCGCGACGACTTCGGCGCCACGGTGGCCGCGAACGCTGCCGCAGGTGCCGACGTGCTGCTGGTGCTGGACCGCACGCCGCGGCAGCAACGCGGCGTCGTGTTCGGCATCGATGGCGCGCCGCTGGCCGGCGCGCGCGTCGGGCTCGTCGACCCGACCCTGCTCGACATCACGTTCACCAGCGTCGAGGCGATGCTCGGCGGCTTCGAAGGTGGTGTCACGACGGCTGCGGATGGCACCTTCGCGTTGCCGGGCCTGTCCGACCGCAGCTACCGCCTGCGCGCGATCGACCCACGAACCGGCGCGAACGCGACCTCCCCTCCTTGGCAGGCGGGCACCGGCGATGTCGTGCTGCGGCTCGCCGACACCGTGCGCACCGACGTGCGCGGCAGCGTGCGCGAGGCCGGCACCCCGCTCGCGAACGCGACGGTCGAGATCTCCTTCTGCACGCACATCACCAAGGGCGGCGGCAACGCGTTCGATGCGACGGCAAAGGTCGCCTGCGATGGCGACGGCAGCTTCGTGCTGCCGGTGCTGCCGCGGCGCGCGGCGTGGCTGGTCGTGCGAACCGGCGACGAAGTGAAGGCGAAGGTACCGGTCGAATCGCTCGGCGACGGCGAACTGGTGCTCGACTGCGGCGCGCCGCGCTGGCTGCAGCTGGTCGGCAGCGCGCACGGCAACGCGCGCAGCGTGCACTTCGTGTTCGCCGACGACCGTGTCGAACCGGCCCGCATCGGCGGCGCCCCGGCGCTGCTCGGTGCCGATGGCGACATCGCGCCGCTGCTGCTGCCCACGGGTGCGATCGCCGTCGCGATCGAGCACGGCACGGCGAACGAACGGCGGCTCGAACTGACCGACGATGTCGCGGTGCACCTGCGCGTGCGGTGACGCGTGCGCTCAGTCGCCGTAGAGCACTTCGACGCGCATGCGGCTGAGGTTGTCGTAGGTGCGCTTCTTGCGCAGCTGCGGCCACCAGTCGTACAGCAGCAGCTCGAGCGGTCGCCACATCGCGACCCAACCGAGGATCAGCACGCCTTCCTCGACGATGCGTCCCCACTCGCCGAAGCCGAAGCTGCGCCACAACACCCTCGAGCCGGTGCACGCGGTCAGGAACAGCAACCCCACCAGCAGGCTCGTACGCCCGTGATGCAGCGTGCGGCGCACGTCGAGCCGGGCGATGCCGGCGCGGTAGGCGAAGTAGTTGCGGATCGCCTCCTGCACGACCTGCTCCGGTTGCAGCGGCTGCTGGTCGCGCGGCAGATGCAGCCGGAACACCAGCGGCGCTGCCGGCGGGAACTCGAGCGCCCACGACACGATGAACTCCTCGGCGTCGCGGTCGAGGTCCTTCTCGTGGAAGGGCGCTGGATCGAACGAATCGAACAACTGCGCCAGCTCACGCAGACGCAGTTCGATGCGGGCCGTGTGGTCCACGGCGGTCGGCGCCTTCGTCGCCGCGATCACTTCGCGCTCTTGTGCCCCTGCACGATCTGCTCGACGACCTGCGGCTCGGCCAGCGTCGAGATGTCGCCGAGCTCGGTGTAGTTGCCCTCGGCGATCTTGCGCAGGATGCGGCGCATGATCTTGCCGCTGCGCGTCTTCGGCAGGCCCGGCACGACCTGGATGCGATCGGGCGTGGCGATCGGCGAGATGACCTTGCGCACCTGTTGCCGCAGCACGGCCTCGACCTCCGCAGCCGGCACGCCGTCGGCGGGCTTGCCGGCGATCACGTAGGCGTAGATGCCCTGGCCCTTCATGTCGTGCGGGAACCCCACCACCGCGGCTTCCGCGCAGAACTCGTGCGCGACCAGCGCACTCTCGATCTCGGCGGTGCCGAGGCGATGGCCGGCGACGTTCAGCACGTCGTCGACGCGGCCGGTGATCCAGTAGTAGCCGTCCGCGTCGCGCCGGCAGCCATCGCCGGTGAAGTAGAGGCCCGGGTACATCGCGAAGTAGGTCTGCTGGAAGCGCGCGTGGTCGTTCAGGATCGTGCGCGCCTGGCCGGGCCAGCTACCGGCGAGGCACAGGTTGCCCGACACGTCGTTGCCTTCGAGCAGCTTGCCCTGGTCGTCGACCAGCACCGGCCGCACGCCCGGCAGCGGGAACGTCGCCGAGCCCGGCTTGCACGGCGTGGCACCGGGCAGCGCCGAGATCAGGATGCCGCCGGTCTCCGTCTGCCACCACGTGTCGACGACGGCGCAGCGCTTGTCGCCGACGACGTCGTGGTACCACTGCCACACCTCGGGGTTGATCGGCTCGCCGACCGAACCGAGCACGCGGATGCTGTCGCGCTTGTACTTCTTGACCGGCTCGTCGCCGAAGCGCAGCAGCGCGCGCAGCGCCGTCGGCGCCGTGTAGAAGATCGTCGCCTGGATGTCGTCGCAGACCTGCCAGTAGCGGCTCGCGTCGGGATACAGCGGCGTGCTCTCGAACAGCACCGTGGTGGCGCCATTGCACAGCGGGCCGTAGACGATGTAGCTGTGGCCGGTGACCCAGCCGACGTCGGCGGCGCAGAAGTGCACGTCGCCGGGATGCCAGTCGAACACCAGCTGGTGCGTGTACGACGCGTAGACGAGGTAGCCGCCGGTCGTGTGCAGCTGGCCCTTCGGCTTGCCGGTCGAGCCCGACGTGTAGAGCACGAACAGCGGGTCCTCGCTGTCCATCCATTCGGCCGGGCTGTAGGCGCGCTGCTTGCCCATCTCGTCGGCGAGCCACAGGTCGCGCCCCTTCTGCATCGGCACCGCGGTGTCGGTGCGCTTGGCGACCAACACCGTGTGCACCGGCAGTTCGGCGATCGCCGCGTCGACGGTCTGCTTCAACGGGATCGTCTTGCCGCCGCGCAGTCCTTCGTTGGCGGTGATCACGACGCGGCAGTCGGCGTCGGCGACGCGGTCGCGCAACGCCTCGGCCGAGAAGCCGGCGAACACCACGCTGTGCACGGCACCGATGCGTGCGCACGCGAGCATCGCGTAGACGGCCTCGGGCACCATCGGCAGGTAGATCGCGACGCGGTCGCCCTTCTTGACGCCGTAGCGACGCAGCACGTTGCTCAGGCGGCCGACCTGGTCGTGCAGTTCGCGGTAGGTGATGTGCCGGTACTGACCGGGCTCGTCGAGCACCCACAGGATCGCCGTCTGCTCCGGCCGCTCGACCAGGTGGCGGTCGATGCAGTTGAAGCTCGCGTTGAGCTTGCCACCGAGGAACCAACCGACCTC
>CAMAUH010000290.1 GCA_945861365.1 Candidatus Kuenenia stuttgartensis | reverse complement strand
GCTGGTGGGCGGTCGGGTTGCCAAGGCCGGGCAGTTCCTGCAGGCCGGCGCCGTGGTCGAGTTCGAAGCGGTCGAGTCGGTGCCGGTGGATCCGCTGGCGCCCGACCTGCCGCTGCCGACGGTCCGCATCCTGTACGACGACCCGACGCTGTGCGTCATCGACAAACCGCCGGGGTTGGCCGCGCATCCGTCGGAAGATCGTTCCCAGGTCGCCCACACGGTGGCGAGCTGGGCGCAGGCGAGCTTCGGCAACCTGCCTTCGCCGCCCGACGCCAAGCGGCCGGGCATCGTGCATCGCCTCGACCGCGACACCTCCGGCGTGATGGTCATCGCCAAGACCGAGGCGGCGATGGCGGACCTGCGGGCGCAGTGGAAGGAGCGCACCGTCGAGAAGGAGTACCGGTGCGTGGTCTATGGCGAGCCGCGGTTCCAGAGCGATTGGATCGAGCGGCCGATCGCCAGCGACCCTCGCCATCCCGATCGCATGACGGTCGTGGAGGAAGGTGGCCGCGATGCGGCGACCTTCTACGAAGTGCTCGAGCGGTTCCGCGGGTTCGCCTACGTGAAGTGCCTGCCGAAGACCGGTCGCACGCACCAGATCCGCGTGCACATGACCGCGATCGGCCACTCGCTGGTCGGCGATCGCATCTACCGCTCGCGCGTCCGCCAGCACGACGCGTTGCCGGCCGGGGCGCCGCCGGCGCGGCGGCAGTGCCTGCATGCGCGGCGCCTGCAGTTGCTGCATCCGTCGACGGCCGCACCGATGGTGTTCGAGGCGCCGCTGCCCGCGGACATGCAGAACCTGCTGGATTGGCTGCGTACGCACTGATGTGCGGCGGCTGACCGCGGCGGCGCTCGGGAGTGCGCTTCCGCGAAGCGTGCGGTCGCGGCTACGGTGCGGTTCCCCGGAGCAACCCCCGCATGCACAGCCAATGGCAAGACGCGGAAGCGCGTGAGTTCGTCCGTCGCTACGAGGCGCATGGTGAAGCCGTGGCCTTGCGCGTCTACACGTCGAGGCTGCTCGGCCGCGACCCGACGCTGGTGCTGCACGGTGGCGGCAACACCTCGGTGAAGACGACCTGGCCCGATCTGTTCGGGCGCGCGATCGACGTACTGTGCGTGAAGGGCAGCGGCAGCGACCTCGCTGTGGTCGAGCCCGCCGGACTGCCGGCGGTGCGTTTGCAGCCCTTGCGCGAACTGCGGCAGCTGGACCGCTTGTCCGACCAGGCCATGGTCAGCGCCGTGCGCGGCGCGTTGTCGGACAGCCGCGCGCCCAATCCGTCGGTCGAGACGCTGCTGCATGCGTTCCTGCCGCATCGCTACGTCGACCACACGCACGCCGACGCCATCCTCGCGTTGACCGACCAGCCGGATCCCGCCGCGCACGTGCGCGCGGCGTTCGGCGACGAGGTCGTCATGTTGCCGTGGATCATGCCGGGCTTCCCGCTGGCGAAGGCGGTCGCCGATGCGTTCGAACGGGCACCGAACTGCCGCGGCATCGTGTTGGCCAAGCACGGCCTGTTCACGTTCGGTGACGACGCCCGCACCAGCTACGAGCGCACGATCGAACTGGTCGATCGCGCCGAGCGGTATCTGCAACAACGCCTCGGCGGCACTCCGGCGTTGCTGCTCGGCGATCCAGCTCCGCTGCCCGCGGCCGAACGGGACGCGTTCCTCGCGCAGGCGCTGCCGGTGGTGCGCGGCGCGCTGGCGGTGGAGAGCGAGGTCCGGTGGGGGGCGCATTGGCACCGCGTCGTCGCCGAAGCGCGCACCGCGGCCGACCTGGCGGCGTTCGCTGCGCATGGCAGCGCGCGCGCGCTGTGCGCCAGCAACCCGATCACGCCGGACCACGTGCTGCGCACGAAAGGGCACTACCTGTGGCTCGATCGCCGCGCCGCGATCGACCCCGAGCACTGCCGGCGGGAAGTGGCGGCCTACGCGGCGCACTACCGGCGCTACTACGAGGCGCACGCCAGTGCCCTGGGTTCGGCGATGCTGTCGCCGCTGCCGGTCGTGGTCGTGATCGAAGGCGTCGGCGTCGCAGCCTTCGCGGCGACGCGCAAGGCCGCGGTGATCGCGGCCGACATCGCCGAACACACGCTGCGCGTGAAGGCCACCGCGCACGCGCTCGGCACCTACGTGCCGCTCAGCGACGCCGAACTCGCCGAGATGGAGTACTGGCCGTTGGAGCGCAACAAGCTCGGGCAGGCCGATGCGCAGGTGCTGCAGGGACAGGTCGCGTTGGTGACCGGTGCCGCCGGCGCGATCGGCAACGGCATCGTCGAGGCCCTGTTCGCCGCGGGCGCCTGCGTCTACGCGACCGACATCGATGCCGAGCGTCTGGCCGTGGTCGCCAACCGCGAGCCGGCTTTCCAGGATCGACTCTGCACGGGCACTGCCGACCTCCGCGATCCGGCCGCGGTCTCAGCACTTTTCGCCGACTGCTGCCGTCGCTTCGGCGGCGTCGACATCGTGGTGCCCAACGCCGGCATCGCCTACGTCAGCAAGCTCGAGGCGATGGACCCGGCGCGCTTCGCGCGCGTGCTCGAGGTCAACACCACTGCGACCATGCTGGTGCTGAAGGAGGCCGCGCGGGTGCTGAAGGCGCAGCGCACCGGCGGCAGCATCGTCGTGCAGGCGAGCAAGAACGTGTTCGCGCCGGGCGCTGGCTTTGGCGCCTACTCGGCCAGCAAGGCGGCGGCGCTGCAGTTGATGCGCATCGCGGCGCTGGAGTTCGCCGAGTTCGGCGTGCGCGTCAACGCGATCAATGCCGATGCGGTGTTCGGCGACGACGAGGTGCCGAGCCAGCTGTGGGAACAGGTCGGCCCCGAACGCATGCAGGCGCGCGGGCTCGATGCCGCCGGTTTGCGCGACTACTACCGTCAGCGTTCGCTGCTGAAGGTGCCGGTGCGGCCGCGCGCGGTCGGCGAAGCGGTGGTGTTCTTCGCGAGCCAGCGCACGCCGACCACCGGTGCGGTGCTGCCGGTCGATGGCGGCATCCCGGAAGCGTTCCCGCGCTGAGCTGTCCTCACGGCGCCGACAGGCGCAGCACCGGGTAGTGCGTGTCGGTGTTGGCTTCGAAGAAGTTCCACGTCGACAGCGAGTCTTCGCTCTCGGGTTCCAGCAGCACGGCGGCGAGGCGCGCCAGGCGTTGCGCGGCAGGCACCAGCAGCGTGCCCGCTGGCAGCGCGAGTTCGGCCGCCGGTTCCCACTGGCCAGCCAGCACCAGTTCCTGGTGGCCCTGGTAGGGGCGCTTGGGCTTCTTCCTGGCGGTGACCGCGAAGCGCTCGCCGCGCCGGCTGGCGGCGGCGTCGAGCCGTGTGAACTCGATGCCGTGCAGCTGCAACCGCTGCACGACCTCGGTCGAGGGGCTGACGATCGCCCAGGCGTTCGGCAGTGGTCGTTGCTGGCGCGCCTGGAACGCCCGGCTCACCTGCATCGTCTCCGGTGTGCCATCTCCCTTGCGCACGTGGCGCAGCGGCTTGTCGCCGGTGGCGGGGATCGTGTCGACTTCGCCGACCAGCACCGGCAGGGACTCCGGCGGCGCGAACGTCGAGTCGAAGCCGAGCTGCAGGCCCGCACCGGCCTTGGCCCGGTCGTCGGCGGCCGCGGTCTGCGCCAGCAGTTCGGCGGCGCGCGCGCTGCAGCGCTGCAGCAGCGTCAGCACGAAGGCGCGGGTCGCCGCGATGCGGGTGGCGAAGTCGGCGTAGCTGTAGGCCTCGCTGAGGATGGCGATGCGGTTGCGCAGGCCGAAGTAGTTGATGCCGTAGCGGGGGCGGTGGTCATACGTGTACCAGCCGCGCGCACCCTTCGGCGACTCGGGCGCGCCGTTCTGTTCCCAATCGCGCGTCTCGAAGTTGCCGTAGTCGAACGTCGCGAAGTGGTGCTCGCGCTGCATCGTGTCGCGGCTCTCGTCGAGCAGCGAGCGCGACAGGCGCTGCAGCTGCGGATCGAAGTTCGGCGACAGGCACGGCGCGAACGTCAGGTGGTAGCCGTGGTAGCTGCCGTTGGTGGTGTGCAGGTCGACGAACACGTGCGGGTCGAAGCCGCGGAACAGGCCGAGCAGCGTGCGCGTCTCCGGCGCGTCGGCCTTGACGAAGTCGCGGTTCAGGTCGAGGCCCTGTGCGTTGGCGCGCTGGCCGGCGAGGTCGGGGCCGTTCTGGCCGGCGCGGTTGTGGCTGCCGAGCATCTCGTTGCCGTCGGCGTTGTAGATCGGCAGGAACTGCAGCTCGCAATGCTGCAGCAGGTCGCGGTGCTGGCCCGTCGCGAACTCGCGCACCAGCAGCTGCAGCGCTTCCTTGCCCTCGATCTCGCCCGCGTGGATGTTGCCGATCACCAGCACGCGGACGCGCGGCCCCTCGTGGCTGTCGTCGGCGATGCGGACCAAGGGCTGGTTGCGGCCCGCGTGCGAGGTCCCGGCCGTCGTCACGCGCAGCAGGTCCCCATGCGGCAGCTTGGTGCAGGCGGCGAGGAAGCTCTCGACGTCGGCGCCGCGCGACGTCGCGGTGTGGTCCGTCGCCTCGGGCACGGTGCGCGGTGCTTCCTGCGCGAACAGCCAACCGGAGACGAACGCCACGAGACCGATGCCGATGCGTGCCATCGGCGTGTGGTACGCGCCGATGCCGTCGGGGGCCAGTCTGCTGGCGGATCGGTGCTCGTGGCGCAACCATGCCAGCGCGCCCAGGGCGAGCGCCTGCTGCGGTCGCGGTCAGGGTGTCGATCAGCGCCCGTCGGTGCGCTCGATCGCACCGGAGAGCGCATGCCCACCAAACCAGCTCCCGTCCGTCAGCCGCACGTCGTGATCCTCGGCGGCGGCTTTGCTGGCCTCACTGCGGCCCGCGCGCTGCGCAAGGCGCCGGTGCGCGTCACGCTGATCGATCGCCGCAACCACCACCTGTTCCAGCCGCTGCTGTACCAGGTGGCGACCGCGGCGCTGAACCCCGGCGACATCGCCTACCCGATCCGTTCGGTGCTCAGTTCGCAGGCGAACGCGCGCACGTTGCTGGCGCGCGTCGACGGGATCGATCTCGCCCGATCCGAGGTGCAGCTCGATGACGAGGTGATGCCGTTCGACTACCTGTTGGTCGCGACCGGTGCGACACACAGCTACTTCGGCCAGAACCAGTTCGAGCAGTGGGCGCCGGGGCTGAAGACGATCGAGGACGCGTTGGAGATCCGGCGCCGCGTGCTGTCGGCGTTCGAGGCCGCCGAGCGGATGCGTGATCCATCGCAGCTGCGGCCGACGCTGACGTTCGTCGTCGTCGGCGCCGGCCCGACCGGCGTCGAACTCGCGGGCAGTCTCGCCGAGATCGGCCACCAGACCGTCGCGAAGGACTTCCGCGCGTTCGACCCGACGGCGATCCGCGTCGTGCTGGTCGAGGGCACCGACCGCGTGCTGCCGCCGTACTCGCCGCGACTGTCGGCGAGCGCGCAGCAGCAGTTGGCGAAGCTGGGGGTCGAGGTGCGGCTCGGCGCCAAGGTCACCAAGATCGACGAGAGCGGTGTCTGGCTCGGCGATGAACACATCGCGGCGCGCACCGTGTTGTGGGCGGCTGGCGTCGCCGCTTCGCCGCTCGGCAAGGCGCTGACGGTGCCGCTGGATCGCGCCGGACGCGTCATGGTGCAGCCCGACCTCAGTGTGCCGGGCCACGGCAACGTGTTCGTCGCCGGCGACCTGATGCACTTCGAGCAGGACGGCAAGCCGGTGCCCGGCGTGGCGCCGGCCGCGATCCAGGCCGGCAAGGCCGTCGCGCGCAACATCGCGGCGTTGGTCGCCGGCAAGTCGACCAGGCCGTTCCGCTACTTCGACAAGGGCTCGCTGGCAACGATCGGCCGCGCGAAGGCGGTCGGCGCCGTCGGCCGCATGGAGTTCACCGGC
>CAMAUH010000289.1 GCA_945861365.1 Candidatus Kuenenia stuttgartensis | reverse complement strand
CGCGGCTTGCGCGGGGCCGTTCGCGAACCTGCGGCTGCGCGCGTTGCGCGAGGGTCGGATCGAAAGCCGGTTCATCGGGACTATGCACGGCTATCGGATCGTCCAGTGCAGTGAGGGGTTGCCGGTGCTGGTCGCGGTGGGAGCGCGCGGCGACCACGTTGCCGCCGTCGTCGCGGCATGCACGCGGCCGCAGTTGAAGGTGCTCTCCTTGCCCGAGCCGGAGGAAGCAGCGGACGGCGCCGCGCGCTGACGCGATAGCGGGCGGTCGCGACCGCCGCGGCCCTACAGCGACTGCGCCTCGAAGCCGACGTCGCGCAAGGCCGCCAGGATGCGATCGACGTGCGCCTGGCCGCGCGTCTCCATGACGATGTCGAGTTCGGCCTGGCGCGGCGACAGGCCGGTGAACAGGCGCTGGTGCTCGATGTCGATGATGTCCGCGCCGGCGGCGCCGACCATCTGCGTGACCCGCGCCAGCACGCCGGGCACGTCGTGGATCGCGATGCGGAGCTTGGCGATCTTGCCGTCGCGCTTGAGGCCGCGCAGCAGCACCGTCGACAGCATGCGGCGGTCGATGTTGCCGCCGCAGATGACGACGCCGACCTGGCGGCCGCGGAACAGGTCCGCGTGGCGCTGCACCGCCGCGAAGCCGGCGGCGCCGGCACCTTCGGCGACGACCTTCTGTTGTGCGGCGAGCACCTGCACCGCGGTCTCGATGTCGACCTCGTCGACCAGCAGCACGTCGTCGACCAGTTCCTTGATGATCTCCGACGTGATGACGCCGGGGGTCTTCACCGCGATGCCGTCGGCCAGCGTGTGCGTGTGCAGCGGCGGCATCGGTTCGCCGCGGACCAGCGCGCGCATCGACGGGCACATGGTCGTCTGCACGCCGTAGATCTTGATGTCGGGCTTCTTGTGCTTGGCCCACACCGCGATGCCGCCACACAGGCCGCCGCCGCCGATCGGCACCACCAGCGTGTCGAGGTCGGGGCGGTCCTCGAGCATCTCGATCGCGATCGTGCCCTGGCCGGCGACCACCAGCGCGTCGTCGTAGGGGTGCACGAACACGTAGCCGCGCGTGGTGGCGAGTTCGCGCGCATGCACGGTCGATTCGGCGACCGATTCGCCGCGCAGCACGACCTCGGCGCCGAGCCATTCGGTGCGCTCGATCTTCGAGAACGGCGTCGTCAGCGGCATCACGATGATCGCCTTCATGCCGAGCCGGCGCGCGTGGTAGGCGACGCCCTGCGCGTGGTTGCCGGCGGAGGCGGCGACGACGCCGGCGGGTGGTTCGGCCGATTGCGCGAGGCGCTGGAGCTTCAGGCAGCTGCCGCGGTCCTTGAACGAGCCGGTGAACTGCAGGTTCTCGAGCTTCAGCCACAGCCGCAGGCCGAGCAGTTCGCCGAGGCGCGGTGCCTCGATGGTCGGCGTGCGCTGGATGTGGGGCGCGATGGCGCGGTGGGCGGCGGCGATGTCTTGCGCGGTGACCTGCATGGGGGCGCGGAGCGTAGCGACACACGCGCGTTGCCGCCGTACGTGGCGTTCCGCATCATGGCGCGATGCTGGAACTCGCCTGGGCGCTGGTGCTGCTGCTGAACGTGACCGCGGTGCTGGTCTACGGCTTCGACAAATGGCGCAGTCGCGGCACCGGTCGCCGCGTGCCCGAGCGCACGCTGCTTTGGCTGATCCTTCTCGGCGGCTGGGTCGGTGCCTGGCTGGCGATGTCGCTGTTCCGGCACAAGACGGTGAAGCAGCCGTTCCGCCGCTGGGCGATCACCTGGACCGTGCTGAACCCGTTCTGGCTGCTGGTGTGGTTGAGCCTGCAGTGACGCTCACAGCAGCAGGCGCAGCTTGGTCTGGGCGCGCGCGAACACGATGCGCTCTTCCTGCCGGGCGCGCGTCATCACGTACTTGATGGTCGGGATCGCGTCGTCGGTGAACAGGATGAACGCCTGCTGGTTGAACTCGACGCGCTTGATCAGGTGCCAGCCGTACTGCGTCTCGACCGGTTCGGTCGCGAGCTCGCCGTCGCGCAGGCTCCACAGTGCGCGGCACAGCGTTGCCGGCAGCCGGTCGTCGTAGCGGTGCACGCCGACCAGCTGGCCGCCGTCCTGGCCGCTGCGCGTGTCGTCGGAGTAGAGGCGGGCGATCTCCTCGAAGTTGCTGCCGTCGGGCTTCAGCCGCGCCTTGATGTCGGCGATGCGGTTGTTGGCGCGCGTTACGCCTTCCTGGTCGAGCAGGATGCCGGTGCCGGCGTCGCGGTGCTGGACCAGGATGTGCGACATCGTCACCTGGCCGCCGAACGCGCGCGCGTTGTCGTTGAAGAACTGCTGCAGCTGGGCGCGCGACCAGTCGCCGGGTTCGAGCAGTTCGAGCGTGCCCTGCAGTTCGGCGGCGAGGCCGTTGCGGTGCTGGAAGTCGGTCAGCAGCTGGTTGACGCGCTGCTGCGTCAGCGGCGCCTCGATGCCGCGCTTCTTGCGATCCTCGGCGTAGCTGTCGAGGAAGCGCTGGAAGCTCGCCTTCAGCGCCGCACTCTGCGCCGCTTCGACCTTCGCCTTGTCCTTCAGTTCCTCCGCGAACGTCTGCTGCAGCGCCTCCAGGTCGGCGAGGTGGCGCACCCACGGCGCGACCAGGTCCGAACTCAGCATGCGCTGGAACTCCGGGTGGTCCGTCGACTCCAGCAGTTGCTTGAACGGCGGATAGTGGCGCGCGGAGATGTGGTCGATCAGGTCGCCGAGCGTCAGCGTGCGGGAGCCGACGATCGCGACCGGCACGTCCTTGTCCTGCGGGTAGCGCCGCACCAGGAAGTGGGGCGCTTGCGGCTGTGCCGGCGAGGCAGCGGGAGCCGGTGCTGGCTTGCCGGCCGGCGCTTGCGGTTCCTGCGCCGCCAGCGCCAGGGCGAACGGCAACGTGCAGGCGGCGGCGACGCGACGCCGGAGCGTCGATGGCAACGGGTGGGCTGCGCTCATGTGGATTGCAAGCTATAGCGGACGGGCCGTGGTGCGTAACGGCGCGCGCGCGTCCGCAGACAAGGTTCGGCCCGCAGCGCCGTCGGCTTGAACGCCGTGCCGACGGCAGGTTCGATGCGGGACTCGCGCGGCAACGGTCCGCTGCGCCCCGAGGACCCATGCAGCCACCGACCCGCTCCCGACTGCTCGATGCCATCGCGGTGCGCTTCCGGGCGGACTTCGGTGCGGCGCCGTTCCGGCGCTTCTTCGCCCCCGGCCGCATCAACCTGATCGGGGCTCACCTGGACTACAACGGCGGCGACGTGCTGCCGATGGCCGTCGACCGCGGCATCTACATGGCGATCCGCGGGCGCGACGACGGCCGCATCGCGCTGCGCAGCCTCGACCAGACGCTGACCATCGACCTCGATGCGCGCGAGGTCGGCGAACGCACGCGGCCCGAGCTCGGCTGGACCGGTTATCCGCTCGGCGTGTGGCAGGGCTTCCGCCAGACGACCGGCGTCAACCGCGGCTTCGAGGCGGTGTTCGCCGGCGACCTGCCAATGGCGTCCGGGCTGTCGTCGTCGGCGGCGATCGAGGTCGTCACCGCGCTGGCGCTCGACACGCTGCACGGCACGCAACTCGACCGGCAGCAGTTGGCGCTGCTGGCGCACCGGGCCGAGACCGGCTTCGTCGGCGTGCGCTGCGGCATCATGGACCAGTTCGCGTCGGCGCTCGGTCGCGCCGGCCAGGTGCTGCTGCTGCACTGCGCCGGCCCGCGCTGGGAGCACGTGCCGTTCGACGGCAACGCTTGCGAGGTGCTGGTGCTCGACACCAGGAAGCCGCGGCTGCTGGCGAAGAGCGGCTTCAACGAACGGGTCGCGCAGTGCGCCACCGCGCACGAGATCCTGCGCACGCACGGCCGCGACCTGCCGCACCTCGCGCTCTATTCGATGGGCGATCTCGAGATGGCGAAGTCGGCGATGGACGACACCACGTTCCGGCGCGCGCGCCACGTCGTCAGCGAGATGGAACGCACCCGCAAGGGTGCTTTGGCGCTGCGGGCCCACGACTACGGCGGTCTCGGTGCACTGCTGAACCAGAGCCACCTGTCGACGGCGCGCGACTACGAGGTCAGCTGCGACGAACTCGACGTGATCACCGCGGCGGCGCGCGCCTGCGACGGCGTGTTCGGCGCGCGGCTCACCGGTGCGGGCTTCGGCGGCTGCGGCATCGCGCTGCTGCGCCCGGGCCAGGCGGAAGTGGTCGCGGCGCGGGTCGGGCCCGTGTTCCGCGAGCGGTTCGGCGTCGATCCGGGCTTCGATCTGCTGCGCATCGGCACCGGGCCCTGCGAGATCGGCTGAGAGCCCGGCCCCTGTGCCAGCGACCATCGTGCGTCGTGGGCACGCTGGCCGTTGCGCGCGCGAGTACCGTTCGCGCAAACTGCCGGGATGTCGTCCAGTCTCCGCTCCGCCGCCGCGTTCTCCGTCCTGGCGCTGTCGCTCGCCTTCACTGCGGGCTGCCGTGCGCCGCGCATCCCGCAGCCGCCGCAGGTCACGACCGCCGGCCTGCGCATCGACGTCATCTCGTGCGTCAACAACGTGCGCAGCCAGCGCATCGACGCGCGCGTGCGCATCTGGAACGACTACGAGGGCAAGCTCAAGTTCGACCAGGGCAACGTGCGCCTGCTCTACAACGGTCGCGAGGTCGCGGCGAAGGCGTCGTGGCGGAACCCCAAAGCCGAGGTCCGTGCGAAGAGCAACTCCGATTGGACCTGGTACTTCGAGGTCGGCGAGACGCCGATCCCCGGCAACTACCAGATCGAGATCCGCGACCTGATGCTGGAGGACGGCATGCTCGGCGAGACTGCCGCGTTCGCGATCAATCTCGGCGAACGCTGAGACCGCGGCGGCCGGAACGCGACCAGGGCTTGGCGCCGCGGGGCGCCTGGCCTGAAGATGCCGGGCCATGCCCGCCCTCGATCGCCGGACGTTCTTGCGCGGCAGCGCCGCCTGCCTCGCGCTGCCGTGGCTCGATGCGATGCAGCCCGCGTTCGCGCGGCCGGTCGCACCCGCGCGCCGCGCACTGTTCGTGTTCTCGCCGAACGGCATGAACATGGCGAATTGGCGCCCGGACGGGGAAGGGCGCGCGGCGAAGCTCGCCGACACGCTGGCGCCGCTGCAGCCGCTGCGTGATCGCCTGACGGTGTTCTCGGGACTCGCGATCGACGGCGGCCGCGCGCACGGCGACGGCGCCGGCGACCACGCGCGTTCGGCGTCGTCGTTCCTGACCTGCGCGCACCCGCGCAAGACCGGCGGCACCGACATCCACGTCGGCGTGTCGATCGACCAGGTCATCGCGCGCACGGCGGGCGGCGGGCGGCCGTTCGCGTCGCTCGAACTCGGCATGGAGCGCGGCGCGTCCGCCGGCGCCTGCGATTCGGGCTACTCGTGCGCGTACTCGAGCAACATCAGCTGGCGCGCGCCGGACACGCCGGTGGCGAAGGAGACCGATCCGCGGGCAGTGTTCGCGCGACTGTTCGGCGATCCGCAGCAGGCCAGCGACGCTGCCGCTGCCAAGGCGCAGCGCGAACGCGATCGTTCGGTGCTCGACCTCGTGCTCGCCGACGCGAAGTCGCTCGGTGGCAAGCTCGGCACCGCCGACCGACAGAAGCTCGACCAGTACCTGCACGCGGTGCGCGAACTCGAGCAGCGGCTGCAGCGCCTCGACGGCGACCATCGCGACACGCCGGTGCCGGTGTCGCTGCTCAGCGGCGCCAAGGACCACGCCGAGCGCGTGGCGCTGATGTACGAACTGATCGCGATCGCGTTCGCGACCGACCAGACGCGCGTGGTGACGTTCATGCTCGGCAACGCCGGCAGCAACCGCAGCTACCGCTTCCTCGAAGTGCCGGACGGCCATCACGACCTCAGCCACCACGGCAGCGACGCGAAGAAGCTCGAAGCGATCGCCAAGATCGACGCGTTCACGCTGCA
>CAMAUH010000288.1 GCA_945861365.1 Candidatus Kuenenia stuttgartensis | reverse complement strand
GCGCAGGACCATCGCGCCCACTGGCAGTGAGCCCCACGCGGGGCCCTGGGCCGGCTAGGGCGAGCCGGCGATCAGCGGTCGGTCCAGCGGATCGCGCGCAGCGCCGGCATCGGCCACCAGCCGCGCGGCCAGAAGTAGACCGTGTAGGCGAGCCCATACAGCACGAACCCCGGCACGCCCGCGTGCCACAGCGGCATCAGTGCGAGCAGCAGCAGATGCATGCGCAGCACGTTCCGGTAGGCGGCCATCGGGTCGAGGCCGAACAGGTTCTGCGGCCGTCGCGCGCGGTCGGCGGTGTAGCGCGCCAACCGCACGACCGGCACGTCGGTGAGCAGGGAGTGTTCGGCGCAGGCTGCCGCGAGCAGCCACGGCCAGCAGGTCTGCAGGACCTGCAGGCAGTGCGCGCCGAAGCCGATGTCCGTCGCGGGAACCAGCGGGAACAGGGCAGTCAGGAACAGCGAGTGCACGAGGTGGAAGCCGCCGAAGTGCAGCACCGAGAACAGCAGCAGCGACGCCTGCATCGAGCGCAGGCTCGCGACGCTGGTGTCGGCATCGCGCGCTCGCGCGCGCAGCACGACCAGCACCATCCAGCTGCCGCCGAACACGAGGCTCGACAGCCACAGGCTCCACAGCAGTTCGGGCACGCGCCAACCGTTCCACCACGCGAAGCCGAGGCCGAGCGCGAAGCCCAGGCCATCGAGGGCGGCATCCCTGCGCGTCGGCGGCCGGCGGCTTTGGGCCGCGCTGGGGGCAGCTGGTGCGGTTTCCCGTGGTCGTCGCTGCGACTGCATGCCGGGGCGCAGTCTAGCAGGGCCGGTCGCGGCCGATCACAGCGCGCCGACCGTGCCGCTGACACCGTTCGTCGCAGTGACCTGCACGAGGTTGCCGAGCGCATCGAGCACGAATGGGATCATCTGCTGGTGCAGCGAGAGACCGACGAGCGACGTCGCCCGGGGAATCGCTAAGGACGCGGTCAGCGTTCCACTCGTGGCGGTTGCGAAGTCGAGGAAGTCGCCCGTGACCAGCAGGTGGCAGCCCGGCAGTGCCTGCGGCAAGGCCGGGCTCAGCGCCACCTGCTGGGTGCCGAGTCCGAGCACCCGCACCGCGAACGTGTTCGCCGCGACGCCGGTCGTGCGGACCGTCCACGAAGCGCCGATCCACGGCAGGGATGTCGCTGCGAGCACGCTGTTGCCGCCGCCGGTGGCGCAGCCCACGCCGAACTTCGCATTCGTAGCCGGGCACGTCGACGACAGGCGCCCGAAGCGCGGCGACACCAAGCCACCAAGACCGAGGAAGTTGCCTATCACGGCAATGCTGTCGTCGGCCAACGACACCAACTGTGCTCCGTTCCCCCAGTCGTAGTGGTTGATCGTGACGAGGCTCGACGTGCTGCTGTCGAAGCGCAGCACGTCGCCGAAGCTGCACAGGAGCAAGTCACCGTTCGGCAAGCCAAGGAGCGCCGAAGCGTTCACATTCGGGACCACGATCGACCACTGCGTGCCGTCCCAGCGGACGACTCTGTTCGAGTTGAGCGCGATGAGGTCGCCGTTCGCCATCACGGTCGTGCAGCCGTAGAAGCCCGGCGGCGGCGTGCCGATCGCCGACCAGCTGGTGCCGTTCCACTTGGCAATCCCGTTCACGGGCACACCGCCGGCATTGGTCAGTGCGCCCGCCGCGACCAGGTCGCCGTTCGGCAGCACGGCCAGCCAGGTCTTGAACGACGTGGTGGTCAGCCCGCTGCCCAACGGATGCCACGCTGCGCCGTCCCACCGGGCGATCCGATTGGCCGGTTGTCCGCCGATCGATGAGAACGTGCCCGCCACCACGAGGTCGCCGTTCGGCATCACGAGCATTTCCGACAGACTCGATCCTGAGGGCAGGGCAAGGAAGGTCGACCAGCTCGCTCCATCCCAGCGCATCACGTTCTGGAGGTAGCCCGTCCAGACTGTTGCCAGGAGATCGCCGTTGTCCAGCTCCACGACAAGGCCCGCGTCGTCGCCCGCGAGACCGCTGCCGAGGGGCGACCAGGTCGTGCCGTTCCACCGCGCGACGTTCTGCGCTGCGACTCCCGGGGCTCGAGTGAAGTCGCCCACGGCGACCGCGTCGCCACTGCGAAGGACGCGCAGCGAGTAGATCGCACCATCGAAGCACGACGGTCCCGGCGGCGACCAGGCAACACCATTCCATCGAGCGAGACCACGGGCCGCCGCACCGCCGACCTCGTCGAAATTGCCCACCGCGAAGAGGTCCCCGTTGGACCACGGAATCACCTTCCACAGCAAGGCTGCACCGCCAGCGAGGTTCGTCCAGCTCGCGCCATTGCCGACGGCGATGCCACGCGAGATTGGGGCACCCGGCAGCGTGAACGTGCCGCCCGCGATCAGGTCACCGTTCGGCAGCGGCTGGAGCGTGAGCACCGGATTGCCGAGCGGCGGGCCGAACGGCTGCCAGCTCGCGCCATCCCATCGCATCACATCACTGTCTGAACCAGCGACGATGTCGCCGTTTGGCATCTGCGCGAGCGAGCGCGCCGTCGGACTCGAAGCGCCGCCGAGCTTCGCCCATGCGACACCGTCCCATCGGTGCACTGCGGTGCCCGAGCCGACCAACAAGTCACCGTTCGTGGTCTGCAGCAGGGCTCGAACCTCACCGAACGCATACGACGCACTGCCGACCGCTTGCCAGCCCGAGCCGTTCCAGCGCTGCACGCCGCACGGACCCTGGCCGCCTGTGAGCGGCCCACTGGCAAGTACATCGCCATTCGCCAGTGCGGCGACGACGTGCGCACCGCCCAGTGGGAGGCCACTCAGATGCGCCCACGTCGCGCCGTTCCATCTGCGAACCGAGTCGGTCGCGGCGAACTTCAAGCCCGCAACGACGTCCCCGTTCGGCATCGTGGTGAGCGCCATGACCATCTGCCACAGGTACTCGGTACCCATGCGTTCCCATTGGCCGGTGGCCGGATCGTAGGAAGCCACGTGATCCGCGTAGGAAGCACCGGCGATGGCGAAGTAGCCGCCCACGACGATGCGCAGAGGGAGTGGTCCGATGCCGTCCGGATCCCACGTCGTCGCGGCGAGGACCATCCCATCGACACCGGGATACGGATCCCCCGGCACCTGCGCGAGCGTGCACTGCGCGGAGAGAGATGGCGCCGTAGTCGCGGCGAGAAGTGTGACAAGACAGAACGACCGGCACCGATTCGCGGACCTTGCCATGGCGACGGCATCGGCGCGACTTCGGGCGCGCCTTCAACGGGCATCGCATCTTCACGGTAGCTTGGCGGGCGCGGTGGTGATGACGGCGACTGCGCGAGTGCTTGCGGGTTCCACTGGCGAGGGGAAGCGACGCGTGTAGCCAGCGGTCTCGCGAGGTATCACAGCGACGCCGTCCCGCCGCGTCCTACCCTCGCCCGCCCGGATTCCGCCCGATGCCCGCCGCCCTGCACCGCCCCGAGCCCGTCCTTCTCCACCGCGCGCAACCCGTCGACCGGAACGTCCCGCCGGCGCAGGCCGCGGCGTGGCTGCGTGAGGGGCGTTCGCTGATCGTGACCGATCGCTTCGTGACCGGGCTCGACATCCTCGAGGCGCTGCGCGTGCAGCTGGAAGATCCGGGCGAGAACGCTGGGTATGTCGAGAAGCGCACCTTCCGTGAGGCGTTCCAGTCCGCGTCGAAGCACCTGCTCGTGCCCGTCGTCGGTCGCAAGGTGGCCCTCCCCGACGCGCCGCGTGCGGGCTTCCTCGCCGAGCTGTACCCGGACCACGCCGACTTCGCGCTGCCAGTCGAAGACGCGAAGGTCCTGAGCAGCGCGTGGGGCTGGTACGAGACGGGCGTACACTTCCCAGTGCTGGGCTATCGCGTGCACCCGTTCTACGGCACGTACATCCCGGCCCGCATGGAGCACCTGGAGCTCTTCGGCACGTGGCTCGCGAAGTACCAGGGCGCGCGCAACCGGGCGATCGACGTGGGCACCGGCTCCGGCGTGCTGACGCTGCAGATTGCCAAGGCGGGCTTCAAGCACGTCATTGCGACGGACATCAACCCGAACGCGATCGAGAGCGTGGCGAGGCAGTTGCGAAGGCTCCCGAAAGCACTGCCGATCGAACTCGAGAACGCGGACCTGCTCGGCACGGACCGTGGTCCCATCGATCTCATCGTGTCCAACCCGCCGTGGATGAAGGGCGAAGTGGGCCGGACGCTGGACCTGGCGATGTACTTCCAGGACGGCTTCTTCGAGCGGTTCTACGAGCAGTGCCTGCAACGCCTGGCGCCCGGCGGCCGCGTCGTGTTCGTGTTCTCGAACATCATCGAGCTGTCGCAGCCCGAGGTGCCGCATCCGATCCAGACCGAGCTCGATCGCGGGCGGTTCCGGTTGGTGGAGAAGATGACGCGCAAGGTGAAGCCGTCGCCCGGGCGGCGCACGCGGGAGAAGGTGGAGGTGTGGGAGTTGGCGGTGGTTTGACGGCGGGGCGATCCGGGGTGGTGCGAACCGGCGGATCGGGCGACGCGCTTCCACACGCAGTGCCGCCCTGCGGGGAACTCGCTCACGCTGCTGGGGGAGGCAGCCGGGGCCCCGGCGGCTTGCTGCAGGTGGTGTTAGGATCTGCGAGATGAAGGCAATGGCCCGGGTTCGCGTCTCGGCATCCTTCGTTGCACTCGCCGTGGCGGGGCGTGCGCAGTGCACGGTGGAGCTGGCAGCTGGTGGCGACATCCCCGGCATCAGCGGCACGGTGATCGGCGGCCTCGGTACGTACGCAATGTGCCGCTGGGATGCTGATGGAGCGGGTCCGCAACCGGAGCTGTTCGTGGTCGGTGGCAACTTCACTGCCGTCGTCGACATCGTGGCCAACCGGATCGCGGCTTGGGATCCAGCGACCGGGGCGTGGACGGCACTGGGGGCGGGGTGCAATGGTCACGTGGCGGACCTGGCGGTGCTGCCCAGCGGAGCCCTCGTTGCAGCAGGCGAGTTCACGTTGGCGGGTGGTATCGCGGCGAACTTCATCGCGCAGTGGGATGGAACCTCGTGGTCGGCGCTCGGCGGTGGCCTCAACAGCCCCGCCAGTTGCCTGGTCGTGGAGCCCTCGGGTGACCTGCTGGTGGGCTACTTCGACACGGCGCTGCTTGCTCCTGCCGTGTCTCGTTGGAACGGAACCGTCTGGTCGCGGCTCGGCAACGGGCCGGTGACTTTGGCCAACGACCTCGTCGTGCTGCCCAATGGCGACATCGTGACGGTGAGCCGGTTTGGCCCGGTGGAGCGCTGGAACGGTTCCACGTGGCAGGTGATCGGCACCAGCTCCAACCAGGTGTTTGGCAACCCACCGGTGCCGGGCAGCGTGGAAGCGGCGCAGTGGGCGTTCGGTCGCTTGTGGGTGGCCGGCACGTTCACTCACATGAACGGGATCCCGATCACCGGCAGCGCGACCTGGAACGGACTGACCTGGCAGGCTGCCAACGTCCCGGTGTCGGTGGTCCGCTCGTTGTCGTTGCGGCCGAACGGTCACTTGCTCGCCGCCGGTGTCGATTCCTTTGTCTCCAGTGCCTGGAGCTTCGATGGCGCGCAGTGGACATCGCTGAATCTGCTCACCGGTTCGTTCGGGGTGGTGGAGGCGGTCGTCGATCTGCCCAATGGTGAGGTCGTCGCCGGGGGCAGCTTCAGCAGGGTGGGCACGACGCAGGCTCGCCACCTGGCGCGATGGAACGGCATGGCCTGGCGGCCCTTCGGCTCCGGTCTCAATGGCGCGGTGCGGAAGGTCGTCGTCCTGCCAGGTGGCGATCGCGTCTACGCCGGCGAGTTCACCTCCGCCGGTGGTGCGCCGGCGAACCGGGTCGTGCGTTGGGACGGCGTCGGCTTCCAGCAGATCGGGACGGGGTTCAACGGTTCGGTGGAGGACCTCGTGCAGCTCGGCAATGGCGATCTGGTTGCGGGTGGCTTCTTCGACTTCGCCGGCCCCACGGCGGT
>CAMAUH010000287.1 GCA_945861365.1 Candidatus Kuenenia stuttgartensis | reverse complement strand
GAAGCCGCGTTGCCCCGTGCGCTCTTCCAGTTCGCGAGTGCTTCGATGATGGGGGTCCACCTCTTCACTGGGTCGTCGCAGCCACCCCACGAAGCACGCGCCATCGCCAGCAGCAGCCACGGAGCGCCTTCCCGCGGCCGCAGCTTCGTCATCCACAACAGCGACGCCTGCACCTTGTCGTTGTCCGCCTTGCGCACGGCATCCACGTAGTCGGTCGTGACCTTCAGCTCGAGCTGTCTAGCAAGGAAGTCGGACGGCAACGGCTTGTCGGCGACCAGCGCACTGGCGAGATCGCGCACGAGATCGCGAACCCATGCGCGACCTTCGGTCGGCTTCGACCAGGTCTTCAGCAGCGGCAGGTGCTTGTCGAAGCGCGCCTGCTCGTCGGCCTTCGCACCGCGCAGCTTCTCCATCGACTTGTCGAACTCGGCGGCCACCAGCTTCGCCGCGTCCACTGCTGTCGCGTCGACCGCGTCGGTCAGCGTGGACCACGCTTCGAACAACGCGAAGGCGATGCGCGCATCGCTGGCACCGTTCGCCTTCTGCACGAGCAGCAGGAACGGCAGCGCCTCGTGCGGCGCGAGGTTGTCCTGGCGGCGCTTCACGATCGCGTCGAGCAGCGCGTCGACCTTGGCTGGCTCGAGCGGCAGCGCGGCGCCGTTGCCGAAATCCCGCATCGCCTGGTCGAGCCGTTCGGCGATGGGCAGCAGCGGGTCGGTCTTGGCGAGCTTGTCGCGGAAGGCCGCGTAGGCAGCTTTGCCCTTCGCCGCGTCGCCGCGAAGCTCGAGCCAATCCCGCAGCGCATCCAGCGAAGTCAGCGGCTGCGCCGGTGCGGCGGGCGGAGCGTCGGCGGGTGGGGCGCTCGCCTCGACCGCGACCGCGGGTGGCGCGGGTGGCGGCGCGACCTGCGGCGGTGGCGTGTAGCGGACCTTGCGCACAGCGGGCTGGCTCGCGTTGCCGAGTGCGTCGGTCGCGACGAACTCGATCGTCAGCTCGCGTTCCGGTGTGGCCGCCGCGATCGGCAGTGCCCCGGACCATTCGTTGCCGTTGGCTTGCAGCAGCACGTTCGCACCGAGGTCGGCGATTCGTGCGGTGACCTTCGTCACGGCATGCAACTGGTCGTTGGCGCGCACCCGCACCGTCGCGTCGGCGGCGATCGAGGCGCCCTCCGTGGGCTCCAGCGGTTGCAGCGTGGGAGGCGTGCTGTCGAACAACACCGTGCGCGCCGGCAGCTCCGTACTGACGTTGTCGTCGCCGACCACCTCGATGCGCAGCAGGTGCGGCCCATCCGCGTTGGCGCGCATACTGCCCGTGCGGCCGGCAGCTGCGGCGATCGTCGTGCAGTTGGTGCCGTCGAATGGACCTTGCCGCGATTCTCCAGGCTGCAGCCACAGGCGCACATCGCTCAGGCCCTGCGGCGGCGCATCGAGCGTGACCGCGAGTTCCAGCGTGTTGCTCGCGGCCTTGCTCTGCACGAACGAGCCCTGGCCGCACAGCCCGCGCAGTCGCTCCTGCTGCGCGGCCAGGTCCGTGGCTCGTGCATCCCCGGGAATGCGCGGACCGCTGTCGGTGGTGGCGGCCGTGCTGCCCGGGTCGCGCTGGTCGCCGCGCAACGCGAACCAGCCCACGGCCCCGAGCAGCAGTGCGCCCACTGCGACGATCGCGACGGTGTTGGAGCCAGCGGTCTGCTGGCGCGGGCGGCGGCGGGCTTCCGCGCTGGCAGTCGGCGTGGGCCTGCGCGTCGGCGTGGCGAGACCTCGTTGCAGCGACGTCTCGATGCGTTCCAGCACGGCCGGGGTCAGCGGCGAGTCGCCGCTGCCGGCCTTGGCCGGCTCGCGGAACGTCTCTTCGCGCAGCAACTCCTCGTCGTGCAGTGCGAGGCCCAGCAGCGCCGCCTGCAGTTCGCCGGCATTCGCGAAGCGCTCCCGGGGGGCGGTGCGCACGCAGCGTTCGTAGATCGCGTGCAGCTCGGGCAGCAGGTCCGGCCGCACGTCCCGCAGGCTCGGGAACGTCGTGTTCTGCACCCATTTGCCGATCTGCAGGGTCGGCAGTTGTGGTGCCGCGTGCTTGCCGGTGACCAGGAACCAGAACGTCGCGCCCAGCGCCCACACGTCGGCGGCGGGGCCGACGTCGGGCGTGTCCCACTGTTCGGGGGACATGTACTGCGGCGTGCCCATGATCATCGACGTCTGGCCGACGAGGCTCTGGCCGTTGGCGTCGACCGCGAGGCGGACGAGGCCGAGGTCGGCGAGCTTGACGCGGCCGGAGCGCGACACGAGCACGTTCTCCGGCTTCACGTCGCGGTGCACGAGCCCGGCGCGATGCACCTCGGCGAGGCCGCCGGCGAGGCCCGCCAGCATCGTCACCGCTTCGCGTTGGCGTAGTCGGCCCCAGCGTGCGACGCGCGCCGGCACGCTCTCGCCGTCGACGAACTCCATGACCAGGAAGTGCAGGCCGTGCGCTTGGCCGACGTCGTAGACGCGCACCAGGTTCTGGTGCGTGACGCGCAGCGCGGCATCGGCTTCGCGGCGGAAGCGTTCGACGTAGTCATCGCTCGCCGCGAGCTCCGGCTTCAGCACCTTCACCGCGACGTCGATCTTGAAGACGCGGTGATGGCCTCGGTAGACGACGCCCATGCCGCCGCGGCCGATGCGCTGCTGCAGCACGACCTTGTCGAGCACCTTGAAGCCTTCGATGGTCGGCACGCCCGCCAACAGCGGATCGTGCAACGGGTCACGCGGGTCCTTCTCTTCGGTCATGCAGCTCGCCTCGTGCCGCGCATGCTGCCAGAACGCTCGCGCGAACGCGATCGGCCGACCGGAGCCTCAACCGCCGTTCGCCTGCACCTTCACCGGCACCGTCGTCGTGCCCTGATTGCCGGCGCTGTCGGTGGCGACGATCGTGATCGAGCCGTCCTTCGCCGGGGCTGGCAGCTTGATGCGCCACGTGCCCGCCTTGTCGACCAGCGCCGGCTTGCCGTCGATGCGCAACATGCGCAGGCCGCTGGTGTCGGTCCACGTGCCGCTGCATTCGAAGTCGGCGCCGGCGGTGGCCGTGAACGTCGGCGTGGCGGGCGTGATGGTGGGTGGCGCCGAGTCGACGACGACGGTGACCGTGAACGGGCCCGACTTGCCGACCGCGTTGCATGCCTGCAGCTTCAGCGTCTGGCTCGACCCTTCGGCGAACGTCAGCGCCAGCTTGGTGTCGCGGCCGGGCAGTTCCTTGCCGTCGACCAGCAGCCAGGTGCCCGGATCCAGCGTGGCGGCCAGCGTGGCGCCGCTGCTCGGCACGTAGATCGTCTGGTTGAGGTCGATCTTGCGCGCGTCGCCCTTGCCGACGATCTGCACCGCTCCCATGCGTGCGTTGCGCACGTCGAGCTCGTAGCGGAGGTTCGTCGTCAGGCCGGCGAAGTTGGTGGCGACGACGTCGATCTGGTTCTTGCCGGCTTCGAGCGGCACCTCGCCGCGCCACTGTGCGCCGTCGCGCTTCAGCTCGACGACCTTGCCGGCGCGCGTCGCGCGCACGGTGTCGGTCCATTCGTCGGCCTGCAGCACCAGCAGCTGCGGCAGGCTGGTCGCGGCCGTCGCCAGTTCGACCGGTTGCACCGGCTGCAGCGGCGGCGGCGTGGTCAGGCGCACGACTTCGAGCGGCGTCGACAGGCCTTCGCGGTCGCCCTTGCGCGCGCGCAGTTCGATCAGGTTGCGGCCTTCGTTCGGCAGCGGCACGTTGCAGGTGAACGAACCGTCGTCCTGCCACTGCAGTGCGGTGACCGGCTTGCCGTCGGCCAGCAGTTCGGCGTCGCGTTCGCACAGGCGACCGCTGATGCGGAGGGTCGCGGCCTTCGCGATGATGCGGCCGGCGGTGCGCTGGGCGTCGAGGCTGCCGACGAACTCGAGCGGGGCTGGCGTCGCCGCGGCGGTTGCGGGCGTCGTCGTCGGTGGCGGTGGTGGCGTCGGCTTCGCGTCGGCGGCGAACTCGACGCGCCACGGCTCGAGCTTCGCCGTGCTGCCGTCGACGGCGACCTCGACCGTGATGCTGCCGTCGGCGCCCGGTTGGCGCTGCACGCTGAACGTGCCGTCGGCGCCGCGCGCGACCGGTTCCCCGGCGAGGCGCAGTTCGGCGTCGTAGTCGGCGCGCAGGCGGCCGGCGAACGTGATCGCGTTCGCGCGCGGCTGCGGGCCCTCGGGGCGCGTGCGCTGCAGGCGGCCGCCGGCGGCCACCGCCATCAACGTGGTGAGTTCGCGCCGTTGCTGCTGCAAGGCGGGCGAGTCCTGCCACGAACGCGCCTTCGCCAGCTGGTCGAGCGCTTCGGCGAGGCGGCCGTCGCGCTGCAGCGCCGCGGCCTTGCGCGCATGCAGGTCGGCGAGCCGCGTCTGCTTGCCGGGCGCCAGCGCTGCATCGGTCAGCGCTTCGGCGGCGCGGATCGCGGCGTCGAGTTCGCCGGCGGTGGCGAGGCGGTCGACTTCGGCGAACGGCGGCGGCGGTGTGTTGACCGGCTGCTCGGCGACGGGCGCGGTCGGTTGCGGCTTCGGCTGCGCGGCGGGCTCGGGCGGCTTCGTGGGCGGCTGGTCCGCGTTCGCTGGCGCGCTCGGCGGCTTCGGCAGGTTCGCGGGCGGTGGCTCGTTGGCCGCGGCGACCTGCGTCGATTGCTCGGGCGCCTTGCCGCTGAGCGCCCACGCGGTGCCGCCGCCGGCGGCACACAGCAGCAACGCGCTCGGCAACAGCCAGCCGCGGCGTTGCGGGCTGGCACCGGTCGCCTGCGATGGCATCACCGCGACGCCGGTTGCCACGGAGCGCACGATGGTGCCGCTCGGTGCCTCGGTCGGCTTCGACGTCGGCGGCGGCGTCGGCATGCGCGTCGGCGTGCCCTGGCGCGTGCGCAGATCCTCGCGCAGCCAGCTCTTGATCTGGTCGAGGTTCGGCGCCGGCGGCGGCGACAGCATCGTGCGCGCCATCGTCGCACCGGCGTCGTCGTCGCACAGCGACGTGCGGCGCAGCTCGAGGTCGGCGATCGCGTCGGCGAGTTCGTTGGCGCTCGCGTAGCGCGCGTGCGCTTCCTTCGCGGTCGCCTTCGCCAGCACCGCGGCGACTTCGGCGGGCACGTCGGGGCGCAGTTCGCGCACGTCCGGGAACGGCTGCAGCACGATGCTGCTCATGATGCGCGCCGGGGTGTCGCCGGTGATCGCTTCGCGGCCGACCAGCAGGAACCACAGCGTCGCGCCGAGCGCCCACACGTCGGCGGCAGCCGTCACGGCCGCACCGTCCCACTGTTCGGGCGGCATGTAGCACGGCGTGCCCATGATCTGGTTCGGCGACGACAGCATCGACGTGGTGCGGCCGCCGAGCGTCGGCTTGGCGAGGCCGAGGTCGGCGACCTTGACCTGGCCATCCGACGAGATCATCAGGTTGTCGGGCTTCACGTCGCGATGGACGATGCCGAGCTTGTGCGCGGCGCCGAGGCCGAGGGCCGCCTCGTAGAGGATCTGCATCGCTTCGCCGACCGCGAGCTGGCCTTTGCGATCGACGCGCTGCCGCGCTGTCTCGCCCTGCACGAACTCCATGATCAGGTAGTGCAGGTCGTGGTCCTCGGCGACGTCGTAGACGCGGATCACGTTCTGGTGGCAGATCTTCGCCGCCGACTGGCCCTCGCGACGGAAGCGCGCGACGAACTGCGGGTCGGCGTGCACGAGCTCCGGCTTCATGACCTTCACCGCGACATCGATGTCGAGGTTGAGGTGGCGGCCGCGATAGACGGCGCCCATGCCGCCCATGCCGACGCGCGCCAGGATGGCGCACGGCGGCAGCACCTTCATGCCTGCCACTTCCGTGGCGGTCGCCAACAATTCGTCGTCCTGCATTCCTGGTTCAGCCGAGCAGCGGGTGCAGCACTTTGCCGCCGACGTCGGTCAGGCGGAAGTCGCGACCCTGCGCGCGCACCGTCAACTTGGTGTGGTCGATGCCGA
>CAMAUH010000286.1 GCA_945861365.1 Candidatus Kuenenia stuttgartensis | reverse complement strand
AGCGCGTTGCTGCAGCGTCGGCAGCAGCTGCGCGAAGTCGGCGGCGCTGGCGTTCGCGAGTGCTTGCAGCAGCGATTCTGGCTGCCCGTGGGGCAGCGCCGCGAGTTCGTGGAAGTTGGCCGCCGCGAAGCCGACCAGCTGCTGCGGCGTGGCGGTGGCGACCGCGGCGGGCACCGGTTCGCTGCGCGCGTGGAACGCGGCGACGAGGCGTGCGAGCGCTTCGATCTCCGCGGCCGTCACCGTGTGCGTGCGCAGCAGCTCGTCGAGCATGCGTTCGTGCGGCAGCGTGCGCATCACCACAGCGACGTCGACGTCGGCGGGGTTCTCGTCGTCGCCGAGTGCCGCGAAGCGGAGTTCGCCATCGGGGCCGGGCCGCAGCGACGCGGTGCCGAGGTAGGTGTCCGGGCATAGCCGGCGGTTCAGGCGCACTTCGTCGCGGCACGCCTGCCGCCTCGCTGTGAGCGGTGCGAAGTCGACGAACGGCAGCGTCACCGCCTTCTTCAGCTTGTAGACGAGCTCGCCGGTCAGGCAGACGACCGACAGATGCGTCTGCACGAGGCGCACCGCGGCGGGCGCGTGCGGATAGCAGGCGGGCTTGGCTAGGCGGTTGAGTGCGTGCTCGGCGGTCACGGCAGCATGCCGATCGCGAGATAGCCGACGTACAGCACGACGCCGAGCGCGATTCCCAGCGCGACGATGCGCAGCACGTGCAGCAGCGACTTGTTCACAGCGAGTCCAGCAGCGCCTGGAACGCCGCTTCGTCGTGGATGGTGAGGCCGAGGCTCTGCGCCTTCTCGAGCTTGCTGCCGGCATCCGCGCCGGCGACGACATCGGTGATCTTCTTGCTGATGCTGCCGGCGGTGCGCGCACCGAGCGCTTCGACCTTCGCCTTGGCGTCGTCACGCGACATCGTCGTGAGGCCGCCGGTGAACACGAACACGCGCCCCGACAACGGGCCCGCGCCCTGCGGCTCGGCGGTCTGCGGCACGACGCCGGCGGCGGTCAGTGCCTGCAGCGTGGCTGTGTTCTTCGGCGAACTGAAGAACTCGCGGATCGCGGTGGCGACCTCTTCGCCGACGCCGTCGACCGCCATCAGCGCTTCCGCGTTGGCGCCGGCGAGGCGCTCGAGCGAACCGAAGTGGCTGGCGAGGTCCTTCGCGGTGGTCTCGCCGACGTGGCGGATGCCGATGCCGTTGAGGAAGCGCGCCAGCGGCGGCGTGCGTGCGCGGTCGATCTGGTCGAGCAGCGCCTGCGTGCTGCGTTCGCCCCAGCGCTCGAGTTCGAGTAGTTGCGGGCGTTTGGCTGCGAGCGTGAACAGGTCCTCGACCGACGTGACGAGCTTGCCCTGCACGAGCTGCTCGGCCTGCTTCGGGCCGAGACCCTCGATGTCGAACGCGCGGCGGCCGGCCAGGTGCACGAGGCGGCCGACCAGCTGCGCCGCGCAGTCGAGGTTGCTGCAGTAGACGAACTTGCCTTCCTGCTGCAGTGGGCCCGCGCAGGCCGGGCACTGGCTCGGTGGGGCCGGCGGCGTCGAGTCGGCGGGCCGCTGGTCGAGCAGCACGCGCACGACCTCGGGGATCACGTCGCCGGCGCGCTGGATCTCGACGAGGTCGCCTTGGCGCACGTCGCGTTCCTGCAGCAGAGCCCAGTTGTGCAGCGACGCGTTGCGCACGGTGACGCCGGCGAGGTCGACCGGCTCGAGGTGCGCGACCGGCGTCACGGCACCGGTGCGGCCGACCTGCGCGCCGATCTGCAGCACGCGCGTCTGCGCGAGGCGCGGCACGAACTTGTAGGCGAGCGCCCAGCGCGGCGTGCGCGACGTGCGGCCGAGCTGCTGCTGGTAGTCGAAGCGGTCGACCTTGGCGACGGTGCCGTCGAGCTCGTAGTCCAGTCCGTCGCGCTGCTGCTGCAGCCGATCGCGGTAGGCGAGCACGCCGTCGAGGTCGTTCACGAGTTCGAACGGTGTCGCGATCTGGAAGCCCCATTCCTGCAGCTGCGCGCGCAGGGCGGTGTGCGTCGCGAACGTGATGCCGTCGCAGTGGCCGATCGCGAACGCGAAGAAGTCGAGCGGCCGGCGCTTCACGACGCGCGGATCCTGCAGCTTCAGCGTGCCGGCGGTGGTGTTGCGCGCGTTGCGGAACTGGCCCTCGCTGCTGGTCTCCTCGCGTTCCTGCAGCCGCGCGAAGCCGGCCTTGCTCATGATCACTTCGCCGCGGATCTCGATGCGCGCCGGGAACGGACCGTCACCGTGCAGGCGCATCGGCAGGTTGCGGATCGTGCGCAGGTTCTGCGTCAGGTCTTCGCCCTGCGAGCCGTCGCCGCGCGACAGGCCGCGCACCAGCACGCCGTGTTCGTAGAGCAGGTTGGCCGAGGCGCCGTCGAGCTTCGGTTCGCACGCCCACTGCAGCACCGCGTCGTCGGGCAGCGCCAGCAGCTTGCGTGCGCGCGCCGCGAACTCGCGCACTTCGTCGGCCGCCATCAGCGACTCGATGCTGCCCATCGGCTCGAGGTGGGCGACGGTCGGGAACGAGTTGCCCTTCGGCAGCGGCGCGCCGACGCGCTGCGTCGGCGAGTCTTGCGTGACCAGGTCCGGGTGCGCCTGCTCCAGCTTGCGGAGCTGCACGAACAGCACGTCGTAGTCGGCGTCCGTGAGGTCGCTGTGGCCACGGTTGTAGTACTGGTCGTCGGCGGCGCGGATGCGGGCGCGCAGCGATTGCAGTTCGTTCTCGACTGTCACACGGCCGTTATCGCGGGTGCAGTCGGAGCGTCAAGCGCGCCGTGGGCACGTTCAGCGCGGCAGGTCGGCGGGGACCGGGATTCGGTCCGGCCACGGCACCGGCGCGCCGTCGTCCTTGCGGGTCGGCATCTGCGCTCCGCGCGTGCGCAGCAGGTCACCCAGCTGGGCGGCGAGCGCAGCCACGCGTTCGGGTTGCTGCGCGGCGAGGTCGTGCTGTTCGCCGAGATCGTGCGCCAGGTCGAACAGTTCGCGGCGCTGGTCGGCGTGGTGGTAGACGAGCTTCCAGTCGCCGACGCGCAGCGCGCTCCACGGCGCCTGGCCGCTGTAGTGGTGCGGGTAGTGCCACACGAAGGCGCGTGCGTGCGAACGTTCCGCGCCGCGCAGCTGCGGCTCGAAGCTCACGCCGTCGATCGGGAATGGCGCGCTCGCGGTGGCCGGCACGCCGGCGGCGGCGAGCAGCGTCGCATGGCAGTCCTCGATGACGACCGGCGTCGTGCAGGTGCTACCGGCCGCGGTGACGCCGGGCCAGCGCGCGAGCATCGGCACGCGCACGCCGCCTTCGTACGGCGACAGCTTGTGGCCGCGCAGCGGCAGGTTCGGCGGGCACTGCTGCGGCGAGCCGTTGTCGGACACGAACAGCACCAGCGTGTCATCGGCGATGCCGAGGCGATCGAGCGTGTCGAGCACGGCGCCGAGCGAGTGGTCCATGCTCTCGACCATCGACGCCAGCGCGGCCTGCTGCGGCGGCAGGCCGGCGTCGACGTAGCGCTGCACGAAGCGGGCATCGGGTTCCCACGGCGCGTGGATCGCATAGTGCGAGAGGTGGAGGAAGAACGGCGTGTGCGCGGCGTGCGCCTGTTCGACCTCACGGATCGCTTCGCGCGTCAGAGCTTCGGTCAGGTTGGTGGTGGTGCCGTGGTAGGCGGCGAGGTCGGGCACGTTCCAGATGCGGTCGCCCTTGCGCCAGGCGGCGCTGTAGTCGTGCTCGCCGTGGTAGCTGCCGGGGCCGCCGGCGGCATGGCCGGCGATGTTGACGTCGAAGCCGAGGTGGCGCGGATCGGCGGCGGGCGTGTCGGTGGCGCCGAAGTGGGCCTTGCCGACGTGGATCGTGCGGTAGCCAGCGGCGTGCAGCAGCGCCGGCAGCGGCGCGCCCTGCATGGTGCGCTCGATCGATGGGTCGCTGCTGAAGCCGTTCACGTTCCAGGCGGGCGGCGTCAGTGTCGGATGTGGGTTGTCCGGTGAGGCGCCGCGCCGCAGCGTCCAGTTGGTGACGCGGTGGCGCGCGACGTTCTGGCCGGTCATCAGGCTGAGGCGCGATGGCGAACAGACCGCGGACGCGTACGCCTGCGTGAACTTCATGCCGGTCGCGGCGAGGCGCTCCATCGCGGGCGTGCGGTAGCGGGCGTTCAGCGCGGTGGGGGCCGTGTGGAACGGGACCGACGTCTCCTGCCAACCCATGTCGTCGACCAGGAACACCACGACGTTGGGCCGCTTCGCCGGTGCGGCCGGCGAGGGGGCCGTGCAGGCGCCGCAGACCAGCAGGGGGAGCAGCGGGAGGGCGTGCCGTGGCCGAGCCATCGCGCCACCATAGGCAGCGCGCAGCCTGGTTGTCAGGCGATCGCGACCGGTTGGAAGCGGAACATCGAGTCGGTCACGTTGGTCAGCCCCTCGACGAACTCGTAGCTCGCCTCGGTGACCTTGCAGCAGCGCGAGAAGCGTCGCTTGGCCTGCGCCTCGAGCGCTTTCAGCACCTGCGGCCGCGTGACGACGCCGGTCTCGATCACCTGTTGTCCGAACAGGTCGTCGGCCACCACGGCGGCCAGTTCCTTCATGCGGTCGAGTTGCTCGCGCGTGCAGGACTCCAGCTCGATGAGGATGTCGCCGAGCCGCTCTTCGTTGACCAGGCGATCGGTGGTCGCGAAGACGATGCACCCGCTCTCGAGCACGAACGCCATCTCTTCCTTCGGCAGGTGCACGTGCATGGTGCCGGTCTTGCGCATGCGGCCGACGAACTGGAACACCGACAGCAGCGGCATGCTCTGCGTGGTCCCCTGCAGTACGCCACCGCGCTGCATCGGGCGACCGGTAGGCCTCAGCGTGCGGGTCTGGTTCGACGAACGGGGCTTCGCCAGCTCGGGGCTGGTGGCCGCGCGCGGCCGGTCCTTGGCGGCGGCGGGTGCCGCGGGTGCCGTGGCGGCGGTTGCTGCTTTCGGCATTGGCGCCTGCTTGTCGAGCAGTTCGCGGATCGCGTCGGCGAGGCCGCGCATGCCCTGCTCGATGCGCTGCATGCCGACTCGGCTCGGCCGCAGGTCGACGCTACGCATGGATGCCTGCTCGAGCGTCTGTGCCAGCACCGCCGCCAGCGCGACGAAGTCGTCGCAGTAGCCCTGCACCAGGGAATTGGCGGTCGCTGCGTTGATCGGGCCCTCTTGCATGCCGGGTTCATCGGCCCGTGTTCGGCGCGCGATGAACCGGCAGTCTCAGTTCGGAACAGATCGCGCGGGGGCGGGGGCGATCGCTCCGGCGCAGGCGGTCAGACGCCCGCGCCCTCGGTCACTTCTTGTCCTTCTTGGCCTTCTTGCCCTTCGGCTTGATCTTGGCCTCCTTCTCGGCGGCGGCGATCCACGCTTCGGGGCCACCGGCGACATAGCCACCGCGGCCCAGTTCCTTGCCGGTGCCGTCGAGGTAGACGACCGTCGGGAAGCCCTCGATCTTGAACTGCTGCTGCAGCTTGTCGTTCTGCTTCTTCAGGTCCTCGGGCAGCTTCTTGTTGCGCGGGAAGTCGAGTTCGAGCAGCACGGCGTTGTCCTTCGCCCACTCCTTGAACTCGGGCTTGCTGAAGACCTCGTCCTTCAGCTTGATGCACCAGCCGCACCAGTCGCTGCCGGTGAAGTCGGCGATGACGACCTTCTTCTCCTTCTTGGCCTTGGCGATCGCTTCGTCGTAGTTCGTCAGCCACTCACCATCGCTGGCGGCCGCGGCGGCCTTCGGCGTCATCTGCTCCTCGGCGAGCTTGATCCAGTTGGCGGGGCCGCCGGCCTTGTAGCCGAGCTGGCCGACCTGCTTGCCGTCGCCGTCGAGGAACAGCACGGTCGGGAAGCCGCGGATGCCGAACTGCTTCTGCAGCTGCTCGTTCTGCGTCTTCAGCTCGGCGGGCAGCTGCGTGTTGCGCGGGAAGTCGAGCTCGAGCAGCACGACCTTCTTGCCGGCCCACTCGACGAACTCGG
>CAMAUH010000285.1 GCA_945861365.1 Candidatus Kuenenia stuttgartensis | reverse complement strand
CGAGCTCGCTGGCGCGGACTTCCTCGGCGCCTTCGCGGTCGTCACGCGTGGCGATCGCACCTTGTTCGTCGCCAATGAGCGTCGGATCGGCGGCGGCAGTGTGCGGACCTGGGATCTGCCTGGCGGACGCGTCGAAGCGGGCGAGCTGTTGCACGAAGCCGTCGCACGCGAGCTGCGCGAGGAGACCGGGCTCGTGGTGCGGGGTATCCCACACTTCCTGTTCGTGCAGGAAGGCGAACGCGTGGTCGCTGCCGGGCGCCGCCATGCGTGGCGTTCTTTCTTCTTCGCCGTCGAGGTGGTCGAGGGCGAGCCAGTGGCCGGCAACGAGGTGCTGGGGGTGCGCTGGCTGTCGCGCGGCGAGATGGAGCGCGAACTCGTGGCGCCGTACCACGACAGCTTCCTGCAGTGGCTGCGCGGCGGCGGCCAGTGGTTCCGCAGCGCGTGGCGCGACTGAAGCGCGGGTCGCGTCAGAACACCGTCGCCGTGGCGATCGGCCAGAAGCGGGCGCGCACCTTGCCCTTCAGCAGGTCGGCGGGAACGAGGCCGAATTCGCGCGAGTCGCAGCTGATCGGCCGATTGTCGCCGAGCACGAAGAACTCGCCTTGCGGCACCTGCAGCTCCGGCAGGTTCTCGACGTCGGGGATGCAGCCGTAGTCGTCGGCCCGGTTGCCGTTCACCAGCAGCACACCGCCCTGCATCGCGACGCGATCGCCGGGCACGCCGACGATGCGCTTCACGAAGTCCATCGACGGGTTCTTCGGATAGCGCAGCACGACCACGTCGCCGCGATGCACGTCGGCCAGGTTGTAGCTGACGCGGTCGACCACGAGGCGGTCACCATCGTGCAGGCAGGGCTCCATCGAGTTGCCCTTCACGATCGACACCTGGATCACGAACAGATGCACCGCCACCATCAGGGTGGCGCCGAGCATCGTGTCGATCAGGAAGCGGAGGCCGCGCGGCAGCCGCCGACGCGTGGTCTTGGGCATCGCGTCGGCCACGGGGATCGGGAGCTGGCGGTCGCCGTACATGGCGTTCGCATCGGCTGCTTCAGTGGGGCAGCTTGATCTCGTGGTGGCGGGGCAAGCAGGTGCCGTGGTGTCGCGTTGCGCAGCGGGGTGCGTAGGGGAAGCCACCCATCGCGAAATGGCGCTCGCGTTGAGAGCGCGCTGCCAATGGCTGCCGCGGCCATCTAGGCGAAAACCCGCAGGACTGCTTCAAGTAGCCCGCGAACTCATCCGAAAACCGGTCAGCGCTGCTCGCCGCAACGAACCCATGAGCCATTCGACACTGCAACAACTCGCCCAGCAGGAAAAGACTCGTCGCGAGATCCTGCACAAGAGCGACCTGATTCCACCGCTGCCGGATCTCGTCGTGCGTCTGCTCGGCATCCTGAACAAACAGGAGACCGAACCGCAAGACCTCGAACGCCTGATGCAGAACGACCAGGTGCTGGTCGCCAAGATGCTGGCGATGGTGAACTCGCCGTTCTACGGCCTGAATCGCCAGATCCGCACCATCAAGGATGCGGTCATGGTGCTCGGCTTCCGGGGCGTGCGCAGCCTCGTGCTGGCCACCAGCACGGCGAAGTTCCTGCAGCGCGACTTCGCCTGTTACGGCCACCAGCCGAAGGGTCTGTGGCTGCATGCGGTCGCGGTGGCCGCGGGTTCGCGCAGTCTCGCGCGCACCTGCAAGATGACGCCCGACGAGGCCGAGATGCTGTTCGTCGGCGGCCTGCTGCACGACATCGGCAAGCTGCTGTTGGTCGGCTACTTCAACGATGCGGGGGCGGCGTCTGGGATCCATGCGAACGTCTGCGACTACGAGCGCAGCAAGATCGGCATCGACCATGCCGAAGCCGGGGCGCTGGTGGCGGCCAAGTGGAACCTCGCCGCCGAGATCCAGGATGTCATCCGTGCGCACCACGACCTGCCGACCGAGACCAACCTGAAGGCGCTCGCCATCGTGCGGCTCGCCGATGCGATCGCCCACGAGATGGGGACCGGCTATGAGCCGGGCCATGCACCGGCGATGCAGTTGCTGCCGAACGATCTGGCAGTGCTGGGACTGACCATGGACAGCTGGCAGCCGTTGCGCGACCAGCTGGTCGTCGCGATGGAAGAAGCGGTCACGGCCCTGGGCAAGCTGAGCCCCTGAAGCATCCGTGACCCGGACGATCGCACAACCCGTGGGCGATGCCGTTGCGATGGCCGCCCTGCATGCCTACCGCACGCAGGACGACCTCGAACGCGCGCTGCAGGTACTGCTCGCTGCCGCCCTGCCGGGCGTCGATTGCGCGCTGTGCATCGCCGATGGCGTGGCGGGCGCGGACCAGCTGTGCTTCGCGATCGGCCCGGGCAATCCCCTGCGCGGCAAGCAGCGGGTCCGTAGCGAGGATTGGCCGTTGCCGGCGGCGCAGCGGTTGCCGGTGCTCTATCGGCAGAAGCAGCTCGGCGAGTTGCTGGTCGGCGTGAATCTGGACGAGGCCGATCGGGTCCATCTCGAAGATGTGCTGGTGCACTTCGGTACGGCGCTGGTCAACATCACGTTGAACGCCGAGTCGCGGCAGGCGACCGAGGACTACTGCGCCAGCTTGCAGGCCCTCGAAGAAGGCATCGTGCTGTTCCAGGAAGGTGACTCCGAGGCGGTGTCGGCGCGGCTGCTGAGCCTCGCGTCGAACATGGTGCAGTCGACGGCGAGTGCGCTCTACGTGTTGAACGAGGTCGGCAATCCCGAGTCCGGTCTGCGGCTCGAGCAGGCGCTCGGCATCCCGGACTCGCTGCTCGCCGGCTTCCACGGCGTCGACGGTTGCGCTTGGCCCGACGTGTTGATGACGCAGCCGGCGCATCTGGCGATGCGCAGCACGGAAGGGGCCCAGGCTGGCGCGGAAGACGGCGTCAGCATGGCGATGATGGCCCCGGACTGCATCCCGCCGATCCTGCAGAACCTCGTCGTGCTGCCGCTGCGCTACCACGGCGTGCAGGCGGGCCTGTGCCTGCTGTTCAATCCGGTCATCGACGCGTCGCAGCCGCGTGACTTCATGGGCCGGCTGCAGAGCTTCTCGCAGCTGGCGGCGGCGCTGCTGCACCGTTTGAGCCTGGAGGCTCTCACGGCCAACAGCCAGATGATCGCGCGCGAACTCGAGATCGCCGAGACGATCCAGAAGCGGCTGCAGCCGGATCGGGCGCCGCCGACCGACGAGTACCAGTTCGCGTGGAGCACGATCGCCGCGCAGAGCATCGGCGGCGACTACCTCGACACGTTCTGCTCGGACCTCGGGGACGTCTATGCGGTGGTGGCGGACGCCTCCGGGCACGGCATCAACTCGGCGCTGCTGATGAGTTCGTTCCGTTCGAACTACCGCGGCAACGCGGCCTGGATGGAACCCAACGAACTCGCGGCTTCGCTCAACGGCGAGGTCACGCACGAGGTCGGGCCGACGGGCATGTTCATCACCGCGGCGCTGGCGCGTTTCGAACGCGATACCCGCGTGCTGTCGCTGTGCAGTGCCGGGCACTGCCCGCCGCTGCTGTATCGCGCCGGCTCCGGGCAGATGGAAGCGATCGCCAGCCACGGGCCACCGTTGGGCTTCGTCGGTGGTGCTGAGTTCGAGTCGTACCAGACCAAGGTCGAGCCTGGGGACGTGCTGGTGCTCTACACCGATGGCATCAGCGAAGCGGCCAACGGCGATCTCGACATGTTCGGTGAGGAGCGGCTGGTCGCGGTGGTGACGCGTGAGGTCGGCAACGATGCGTCGACCATCGCCGAGGCCCTGAAGCGGAGCCTCGCCGAGTTCACCGGCAAGGACCGCTACGACGACGACGTGTCGCTGCTGGTCGTGAAGGTCAATGCCGCCGGCGCGCCGACTGCCAGCGACTAGAAGTGCTTGCGGCGCGAGCTGCTCGCGATGCTGAGCGCCTTGCGGTACTTGGTCACGGTGCGCCTGGCGATGTGCACGCCGCGTTTGCCGAGTTCATCGACCAACTGGTCGTCGGACAGCGGTTCGTCCTTGTTCTCGTTCTCGACGATCTGCTTCAGCGTGTCCTTGATGGCCTGCTGGCTGACCATGTCGCCGCCATCCGACATGGTGCCGCTGCTGAAGAAGCGCTTCATGTCGAAGACGCCCTGTGGCGTCTGGATGTACTTGCCCGACGCGGCGCGGCTGACCGTCGAGATGTGCACGTGCACGGCGTCGGCGATGTCCTGCATCTTCATCGGCTTCAGGTGCTGCACGCCGTGGCGCAGGAAGCCCTCTTGTCGCCGCACGATCTCGTTGGCGACGCGCTCGATGGTGTTCTGTCGCTGGTGCACGGCTTCGATGAACCACTTCGCCGCCTCGATCTTGCGGCGCAAGTACTCGTAGACCTTCGGGTCGTTGCGCGCTTCCGCCAGCAAGCCGCGATACACGGAGCTGATGGTCAGTTCGGGCAGGGAGCCGCGCTGGGTCTTCACCTCGAACTTGCCATCGACCTCGTCGATGACGACGTCGGGCACCACGCCGCGCGTCGGCCGCGGCACGAACTCGCTGCCCGGGTGCGGGTTGCAGTGCACCTTCAGGAACTCCCAGGTCTCCTTGATGTCGTCCAGCTCGGCACCGGTGTCCTTGGCGATCTTCGGCAGCTTGTTCATCGCCAGGTCGTCGAGGTGGTTCTCGACGATGGTGCGCACCAGCGGCCGCACGAACGTCATGTGGTCGAGCTGCATCAGCAGGCAGTCGCGCAGGTCCTTGGCACCGACGCCGACCGGTTCGAGATCGCGGACCACCGCGACGGCTTCCTGAACCAGCGGCAGCGGGACCAGCAACTGTTGCGCGATGGTCTCCGCGGTGTCGGTCAGGCGGCCGTCCTCGTCGAGCGAGAACACGATGTGTTCGATGACGCGGATCAGCTCGGGGTCCTTCTCCTGGGTGCGCACCTGCACCATCAGGTACTCGGACAGCGAGGTGGCGCGTCCCGGTGTGTTGTTCAGCGCCTCGAGCTTCTTGTCTTCGTCGTCACCGCTGTAGGAGCTCGCGCGGTTGCGCCAGTTCGGCTCCATGCGCGCTTCGAGCTGGTCGAGTTCGGTCGAGAACTCGCGCTGCAGGCGCTCCTCGATCTTGTTCGGCTCCGGCTCGGGCTCTGGCGCCGGCGGCTTGTCTTCGGGCCGCTCCGACTCGTCCTTGCGCTCGAGGAAGACGTTCTCCTGCAGCTCCTGGTCGATCTGGTCCTTCAGTTCCAGCAAGGGCAGCTGCAGCACCTGCATCGCCTGGATCATCTGCGGCGACTGCACCAGCCGCTGTTCTGCACGCAGGGATTGGGTCAGGCCAAGACGCATCGCCATGTTGTAGCGGCGCGTCGCGAGGTGGTCACGGGTGCGTCAAGAGTGAATCTGCGTCGCGTAGCCGCTGCACCGACATCACCAGCGGACCGTTGTGGTGAGAACGGAACGATAGCTGCGACCTTCGATCGCCACCGTCGGGCCGTCGCCGTGCTCGGCCGGCTTGCCAGCTGCCAGCGCGTCGGCGTGGTGCAGCATGCGCGTCGCGATGTCGAGCGGCATCAGCACTCCGCCGCCGGGCATCACCGTGCGCGTCGCCGGGATCGGGGCATGGCTGCAGCGGATCGTCGCGTCCAGCTGCAGCGATCTGCCCGCTGGCAATAGGCAAGCGCGCAGCCAGGTGCCCGACTGCATCTCGGCGAACTGTGGATCCAGTTGCGAGGACTCGGTGGACATCAGAGGCAGGATCTGGCGCACGACGTTCGTCTCGATCATGCGGACCGCCATCGCCTGGCGGCCGAGCAGCGTCGGCAGGGTCAGCTGGTGCAGCGTCGCCTGGGTCGGCGTCGCCGTGGACCCAGTGTCACCGGGCGCCAGCGTGGCGACGTGCTGTAGCGAGGCGTTGCGGAGCACCTGGTCCTGCAGGCCGCGCAGCAGGCTCTCGATGCGGCCGCGCTGCTCCGCGGTGCCGCGCACGAACAGGTGGTCGCCGATCGCC
>CAMAUH010000284.1 GCA_945861365.1 Candidatus Kuenenia stuttgartensis | reverse complement strand
CCTGCGGCGCCGCGGTGGGGTTGCTGGCGTTGTTGGCGGGGGGCGGCGTCTCGGCCGGGCGCGTCTCGTTCGTCGCCGGAGCGGGCGTCGGGGCGGGGGCCGGAGCAGGTGGCGGCGTCGGCGCCGGATCCTGCGCCATCGGCAATGCCGCCAGCAGCAGCGAAAGGCCCGTCGCCAGCGACTTCAAAAGGACGGTGCGCATCACGGGAACACCAGGTCGATGGACTTCCAGTCCTGCATCGGCGCCCCGCACGACGACGTCCACGATGGCGCGTTGGTGACGCCATCCGGCACCTGGGCCGGCCAGTAGCACGTGTGGTAGCAGTCGTAGAGATCGCGCTCGATCGGCTGGCAGAGGCCGTGCGTGCCGTTGCTCGAGTCGACCTCCCAGCCGGGTGCGAAGATCGTCGTGCAGCCGTACGGATACTGCGTCGGCGGTGGGTCCTGCGTCAGGGCGCGGGTGTCGCCGCGCTGCGCCAGGACCAGGGCAGCGAGCTGCCGCGCCTTCTGGTTGCACGCGAGGATGCGCGCGCGGGGGCGCGGCACGTTCACGGGTGGGGGAACCGGATCGGTGTTCGTCATGACGTTTCGAACCTCGCGAAGAACCGTGGATTGCGCGACAGGATGCGGCCGTAGCTGCGCAGGCCGAGATCGACGAAGCCGCGGATCCACTCGCAGTAGTGCAGGTTGGCCTTGGTGGCGTCGCCGTAGCGCACGTGCGCTTCGTGGTAGCAGCCGCCGGCGCACAGCGGGCGCGCGAAGCACTTCGTGCAGTCGGTCTTGGTGTCGACGTGCGCGCGCTGCAGGAACGACGTGCGCGCCGCCTCGTCGAGGCCGGTCGCGACGTTGCCGAGTTCGTGGTCCTTCGACTCGACGAAGCGATGGCACAAGCCGATGTCGCCTTCGGTCGACACGCCGAGCAGGCCGAGTCCAGCACCGCACGGGTGCGCCTTGTTGACGCCCTGGTGCAGTTCGCGCAACAGGTCGCCGAGGTTGGCGAAGCCATGCGATTCACCGCGGATCGCCGCCGCGATGTAGTCCTCGGCCAGTTCCCCGAACTCGCGCAGCAGCCGCTCGTAGCCGAGTTCGCCGAGCGCGTAGGTGCGGCCGAGCCCGGCGGTGACCGGCGCGAAGCCGACCTCGTCGAAGCCGAGCTCCTGCGTCAGGAAGCGGTAGGTGTCGGGCACCGGTGCTGCCCCCGCGGTCAGCGTCACGCGCGCGCCGAGCGAACGACCCTTGCGTTCCTTGTTCTTGGCGACCAGCAGCTGGATGCGCGGCGCGATCGTCGCGAAGCTGCCGACGCCCTTCTGGAAGGTGCGGTGGCGATCCTGTTCCTTCTGGTCGCCGTCGATCGACACCGTGATGCCGAAGCGATGCTGCGTCAGGAAGTCGATGACCTCGTCGGTCAGCAACGTCGCGTTGGTGGTCAACGAGTAGTGCACGCGCTTGCGCAGTGCGGTCGCGCGTTGCTCGGCATACTCGACCGCGGTGCGGATCGCCGGGAAGTTCAGCAGCGTCTCGCCGCCGAAGAACGTGATCGACACCTGCGGCCGGTCGCCGCAGTTGCGCAGCAGGAAGTCGATCGACTGCCGCGCGGTGTCGTCCTCCATGCGCGCCTTGCCAGCTCCCTTGCTGCCGGTGCCCGCGGTCAGGCGATCCTCGCCGTACTCGTAGCAATACGTGCACGACAGGTTGCACTTGTTGGTGACGTTGAGCACCAGCGTCGCCAGCGGGAACGGCATCGGCGGCAGCTGGGCTCGCGGCGCCTGCGCCTCGCCGACCGGGCGGATCACGCCGAGGTCGATCAGGTCGTGCAGCGAGCTCGCGGCCTGCGCGGCATCGGGTTGTTCGGCGAGCCACTGTTCGTCATCGCGACCCGAAGCAGTCGCGAACGCGTCGACGATCGCTCCGGTCGGGGCATCGACGCCGAGGATCGCCGCCGAGGTGGCGACGTAGACGAAGTCGGTTTCGCCATCGCCGCGGAAGCGGCGATGCAGAACGGTGCGGAGTTGCACTAGCGATCCTCCCAGTCCAGTCGGGCCCAACGCATGTAGATCGGCACCGACACCAGCAGGTGGCTGCGGGCCAGGAAGGTCTTCTTCGCGCGCACGATCGGGGCTGTCTCGGCGGGTTTGGCCACCGGCGGGGGAGTTGCAGGCTTCGCTTCCGTGGCTTTCTCGGCGCCATCGCCGACGGGCGGCTTGTCGTCCTTCACCTTGTCGTCCTTCGCTGGATCCACCTTCTTCGGCTCGGGCCGCACGACGACTTCGAGTTCGATCTCGGCCATCACGAACACGTCGCCGATGTTGTTCGCCTGCCACTTGCGCGCCGGATTCGGACCGTCGACCGCCGGCGTGAACACGCCCGTGACCGGATCGATGCTGCCGACGAACTGCAGGTCGTCGTCGTTCTCGCGCACCTTGAACTCGGCGAGGCTCCACTTCGGCCGCACCTGGAACAGGTCGACGTCGTCGTCGGTGTACGGCTTCTCGTCCTTGCCGCGGTGCACCGCGTAGGCCTCGTAGCGCTCGAGCTGGTTCGGATGCTTGGCGCCGCCCACGCGTGCGAGGCCCTGCAGCGGTCGAACCCGGATGTAGTCGACGGTGTCGTACAGCGTGACCTGGGCGCTGCCCGGATCGCTGCCGAACGCGACGGTGCGCACACCGAGCTCGGTGCCGACCGAAGCGTCGACGACGAGCACGAGCTCACGATCGGAACGGCGTTCGACACCGGTGATCGACAGGCCTTCGCCGACGAAGAAATCGGTCGCGGCGACGTTCGCCGGGAACGCCTCACCTTGCACCGTCAGGCGGTGGCCGGTGCTCGGCACCGCGATCGCGGCACCATCGACGGCGAGCACGCGCGGCCGGCCGAGGTCGCGCACCAACGTGACGTCGACACCGAGTTCGTCGTAGTTGCCCGTGAACAGGCGGCCGCGCAGCGTCTGCCACGCATCGTCGAGCAGCAGCACTTCGCGCCACGCCGCTGCCTTGCTGTCGCCGCCTTCCTGGCTGCGGCCGCGCCACGAGTAGCCGGCGTACAGCAGGCCCTTGCCGGTGCGAGCGATGGTGGAGCCATCGGTCGCGCGCAGGTTCCACGTGATCTCGTACTCGTCGGCATCGACGCGCTTCAGGCTCGCGGTGCCGAACAGGTCGCCGCGCCCCGTCTCGTGGCCGCTGACCGTCCAGGTGCCCGCGAGCGGCACTTCGCGGCGATTCTTGCTCCAACTCTCCCACGCCGGGCTGAACAGCGGTTGGTCCTTGGCGAGCTTCTGCAGCACGCGGTCGCCGACGCTCTGCGTGGGGGCCGGCGGTGGGGTGTTGCCACCCGGCGCCGCCTCGCCACCGCGACCGCCGCGGCCCCCGCGCGCGCCAGCGCCAGCGTTGGCAGCCCCGGCGTTGCCACCGCCGCCGCCGCCGCCGAAGTTGCCGCCGCCGAAGCGGCGCGATTCGTCCTCGGGCGGGCCGCCGCCCATCTGGCCGCGCGCCAGCGGGAACATCGCGACGTGGGTCGCGCGCAGCAGCTGCCATTCCTCGTCATCACGCTGCTGCAGCAGCACGCGGCCGAGCGGGTGGCATTCGGCGCACGCGCGCCGGAAGTCCTGGTCCTGGCTCTCCTCGGACCAGTGCACGCGCCGCTCGCTCTCGTAGAGGCCGCGCTCGGCTTCGCTGCGCGCGAGGCCGTTGGAGTTCGACAGCGTGCGCACCAGTTGCTTGGCGTCCTGCGGCGACAGCTGCAATCCGTGCAACCGCCCCATGCGCTTGAGGGTCTCGCTCCATCCCTCCGGCGATTTGCGCACGTAGGAGATGCGCGTCATCTGCTGCTTGTCGTCGATCGCGTGGCAGCGCATGCAGTGGGTGTGCACCAGCGGGTCGCTGATGGCGATGCCGCGCCGGTTCGGCTTCTTCGCATCGGCGGACGCTTCGCCTTCCGGCTTCGCGGGATCCTGGGCTTCCGCGGGTGGAGCCGTCACCGCGGCGGCCGGGGTCGCCGGCGCGCCGCTTGTAGCTGGCGGCGTGGGCGTCGGTGCGGCGGGGTGCGCCGGCACCACCGGGGCTGGCACCTGGGGCCAGCAAGGTGCGAGCAGGATGCAGGATGCGACGAAAAGCGAACTGACGAGGCTCTGCACGCCGGGGGCTCCGCTGGGCAAGGGGTGCTGCGGCTCGTGCCGCGGTGCGGGACCATACCTTCGCTCGCATCCGCGCAACCTGTGGAGTTGCACGAAGTTCGTCAGCGCGGCGCGCTCGGGTTCGGGAACAGCGCCTGGAACGGGCCACAGTTCGCCGCCAGCGATGCGACGCTGCCATCGCCGACCAGACGGCCCGCCGCCAGCACCAGCACCCGATCGACGTTGGCCAGGGCTTCGGCGCGATGTTCGATCAGCACCAGCGTCCTGGTTCGCGGCAGTTCGGCCAACGCGGTCGCGAGTCGCGCACAGCCGTCCCGATCGAGCATCGCGAACGGTTCATCGAGCAGCAGCAGGTCGGCTGGTTGCGCCAACGCCCGCGCCAACAACAAGCGCCGCGCCTGGCCGGCGCTCCAGTCGACGCCGCCTTCGTGCCGCCGCGAGCACCACGTGTCGAGACCCTGCGGCAGCGCCCGTATCGCCGCGGCGAGTCCAGTGGTCTCGAGGGCTCGCCAGAGCACGTCGTCAGCCAGCGGCGCCGCGGCGCCGAGCTGCAGGTTGTCGCGAATCGTCAGCTCGTACAGCGCGCTGTCCTGCAGCAACACGGCGACGCGGGCCCGGTAGCTGGCGGGTTCCAGATGGGTGAGCGGCGTTTCGTGCGCGAACACGTGGCCCGCGGCCGGGTCGTACAGCCGCGCCAGCAGCTTCAGCAACGTCGACTTGCCGGAGCCATTGTGACCGACCACGGCCACGCGTTCGCCGGCCGCGATCGCGCACGTCAGCTCGCGCAGCGCCGCCTGGGTGGCTTCCGGATAGTGGAAGGTGACGCCATCGAGACGCAGCGCCAGCGCTCCCGGTGCCACGTGGCCCGGCGGGGGAGTCGCGACGAGTTCGGGGCGCATGGCCAGGAAGTCCACCAGCGGGCGCAGGAACAGCCGGTGCTCACGAACGCCGGCGATCGCGGCGAGCAGGTCGCGCACACCGTTCTGCGCGCGCTGCGCGGCCTGCGCCTGCAGCACCAGCACGCCGAGACTGATCTCCCCCGCCAGCGCATCCCGCGCGAGCACCCAGTACGCAGCGAACAAGCCGGCGCTGGCCAGCGTCTGCACCGCGAGTTCCTCGCGCGCGCCGTGCCGCGCCAACCGCTGCAGGGTCTCGCGCAGCTGGCTGCGGCCGCGCGCCAAGCGATCGCCGAACGTGGCCAGCAGCCCGAGCAGGCGGACGTCCTTGGCGCTGGCGCGGCCCGTCAGCACGGCGCCGAAGTAGCCGATGTCGCGCTGGTCCTGGCTGTGCTGTTGCTGCCAGCGGTAGCGACGGTCGGCGTGGCGCCGGCGCACGAACGCCAGCGGCACCGCCGCCGCGGCAACCAGCAACGGCAGCCATGGTTCGACGAACCACAGCAGCGCGCTCATCAGACCCAAGGCACACAGCGCCGCCGACACGGCGAGACTGTCCTGCAGCAGACGGACGGGCCGCTGGCTCGCTTCGGCACCGGCGCGCTGCAGCAGGTCGTGGAAGGCCGGTCGGTCGAACGCCGCCAGATCCAGTTGTGCCGCGTGCCGCTGCACACGCTCGGTGTGCAGGTCGGCGAGGCGGCGGCCGGTGTGTTCGTTCGCCAGCGCGGCGACGCTGCGCAGCACGCTGCCGGCGAGGGCGACACCAGCAGCCAGCAAGGTGGCGCTGGTTGCCGCAGCCATGGCAGCAGTGGTCGGGGTGCGGCCAGCGAGGCCGTCGCCGACGGCATCGATCAGCCGCATCAGCGCGACGAGGCCGGCCAGCGGCAACGCGGCCTGCGCGACGGCCAGGGTTGCGGCGAGCAGCAGCGGGCCGCGGCCGGCAGCCGCCACGAACGAGGCC
>CAMAUH010000283.1 GCA_945861365.1 Candidatus Kuenenia stuttgartensis | reverse complement strand
CGCTACGCCACGGCCGCGGCACTGGCGGCAGACCTTCGCGCCGTGCTGGACGGTGAGCCGATCGCGGCGGCGCCGCTGAGCCAATGGACGCGGCTGCAGCGCGGACTGGTGCGGCATCCGGTGTTGGCGACCAGCGTGGGTTTGCTCGCGGCCGGCCTGTTGGTGGCGACCGTGCTGCTGGTGGAACTGGCGCGGGAACGCGTGCGCCTGCTGACCTTGCGCAAGGCGCACGTGGCCCAGCAGATCGTGGTCGAGCAACCGGGTCTGGCTCTGTACATGGCTTCCGAAGCCGCGCGAACCGAGCAGCACCCGGAGATCAACGACGTGCTGTACCAGGCGCTCGACCACTGCTGGGAGGAGTTCGCCTGCGTCGACAGCGCGGCGCGCGCCGAATCCTCCTGGGTGGCCATCACCGCCGACGACCGTCATCTGGTGCGGGCGCTCGAGTCCGGCGACTTGCAGATCCTGGAACTGGGGCGCGGCACGCTGGTCCGCACGATCCGACGGCGAGCGGAAGGTTGGGCCAACCACGCCGTGGTCGGCGACGCGATCCTGGCCGGCGGCGCCGACGGCGTGGTGCGGCGCTTCGATCTGGCGACCGGCGCCGAGGTGCGCGAGTGGCCGCTGCACCACCCGGCCCGCGACAGCAAGACGCCGGCCATCAACCACCTCGCGGTCGCGCCGGACCGGCAGCGCGTGGCCAGTTGCGGCAGCGATGGTGCGGTCTTCGTTCTGCCCCTCGACGCCGGTGCACCGGTGGCGTGCCGCGGCCACCGCGGGTCCGTGGCGATGGCCGCGTTCGATCCAGCCGGCCAACGCCTGGCCACGCTCGGCGACATCCGCGACCACGCCGGGGATCGCACGGTGCGGGTGTTCGCCGCCGACACCGGCCAACTGCTGCAGACCTTCGGGGGCCAACAAGCTGGCTGGGTGCATTGGCTGAGCTGGAGCCAAGATGGTTCGCGGCTGGCGTTGGCGCGCGATCGAATCGTCGAGGTCCGCGATGCCGTCACCGGCGAGCTCGTCGCGCGGGTTGAGCCAGCACAACCGGAATGGTTGGAGCAGGCGCAGCGGGTCTACTGGGCGGCGTTCGCCCCCGGCGACACCCAGTTGGTCACCGGCTCCAGCGCCGGCCTGTGCGTCCATGACCTGCGAACCGGTGAGCTGCTGAAGCAGCACGCCGACTTCGGGGACCGCTCGGTGTTCCGCGGCGCATTCTCGCCCGACGGTGGCCGCCTCGCGATCGTCGCGTGGGACGACACGGCCCACATCTACGACACCCGTTCGTGGCGACCGCTGCAGGTGTTCCGCGGCGTGATGACCCGTTCGCGTGGGCTGGCGTGGAACCACGGCGGCACCCGCCTCTACACGAATGGTGGCTGCCTGCAGTCGTGGTACGCCGGCGAGCGGCCGTTCCTGCCCGCGGCGAAAGGGCCGCCCGGGCAGTTGGTGAGTGCGCGGTTCTCGGCGCGCGGCGACCGCATCGTCGCCGCCGACGCCGACGGCGAAGTCCGCATCCTCGATGGCGAGCACCTGCACGAACTGTCGGCGCTGTCGACCGGCTTGCCCCTGCGCGAAGCGCGCTTGCTCGGCACCGGGTCGCGGCTGTTGCTGCTCGGGAACGAAGTGCCGACCCGCCTCGTGGCCGGCGACCGACCCGAACTGGTACTCGGCACCATTCCAGCGACCGCGGCCTTCGAACTCGACGATGGCCGGATCGTGCTCGCTGGCGCCGATGGCGAAGTGCGCGTGCACGATGCGTCGACCGGAGCCCTGCTGCACGCCGTGAAGTGCCACGACGAAGCGATCTTCGTCAGCGCGCTGCATCCGACCCGCCACTGGCTGGCCACCGGCGGAGCGCGACGCCGCTATGGGTTGGTGGACCTCGACCAGGGCAAGCTGCTGCACACGACCGTCGACTGGCCAGCCGGCGCCCTCGGCGACACGGAGCGGGTGCTGGCGCTCGCCTTTGCAGCGGACGGCAACGAGCTGTTCGTGTCCGGCGAGAACCTGCGCCTGCGGGCGGTCGAACTGCGCGAGGGTTTCCCTTGGCGCGAGAAGTCGAAGGCCGCCACACCCGGCCCGCTGCTGCCCAGCCCCGACGGTCGCACGCTGTTCGTCGGTGGGCGGTGGAGCGGCAAGCTGTACCGCCATGGCGCGCGCGACCTCGATCAGCAGGTGGCCTATCCGGCGCGCCATTCCAACCTGCTGGTGGCGCTCGATCGGCAACCGGGCGGCCGCCTCGCGCTGTCCGCCAGCAAGGACGGGCTCGTCTGCGTCTTCGATGCCGACCGCGACCAGCTGCTCAGCGTCATCCACGCCAGCGACGGAACGCTGGTGACCGCCGCCTTCCATCCCGACGGCGACAGCATCCTGACGGCCGACGCCGACGGTGTGGTGCGAGTCTGGCCCGTCGACCCGCTCGCCCTGGCGCTGCGCGTGCGACCAGCCCGCCTGCCCGACATGGGCCGCTGAGCGATCGCCGGTCCGTCACTCGTCGGCGAGCAGCCCCAGCGGCGCGCCCCAGGTCCGCATGTGTTCGCGCAGGCGCTGCCAGCGCTTGGCGGTGGTCGCCGGCAGTTCGCCGAGCCGCGCCGCCGCTTCCGCTTGCGGCATGCCCTCGATGCCGCAGTGCAGTGCGGTCTGCAGTTCGACGGGGTCGAGCTGGTGCAGCCGGTCGAGGAAGCGCTGCAGGGCTTCGTCCTTGGCCAGCCGGCGGCTGATGCTCGTCACCTCCTCCGGCACCTGGTCCAGCGCCCACAACCGGCTGGTGCTGCCGAGGGCCGCTTGCTCGGGCCGGGCATGCCGCAGCCGGCGGCGGACCTCCAGCAACACGTGCTTGGCCACCGCGAACAACCACGGCCGGAACGCCATCCGCGCCGCATCGAACTTCGCGAAGATCTCGAACGCACGCAGCCAGACCTCCTGGGTCAGGTCCTCGGGCGCGATGCGGCCGCGGTCGCCGCTGCCGAGTCGCATGCTGGCCCAGGCATGCAATGCCGGCGCCACAGCTGGATACAGCTGGGCGAAGGCAGGTGCGGCGCGGCCCGGGGGGCTCATGGTTGCCATTCTGGTCGGCTCCGCACGGGGTGGGAAGGCTCGGGTTGGTGGCCGGGTGGCCGGGGCGTGACAGCAGGTCGAGCCGACGACGGAGCAGATTCCTGTCCAATCCACAGCGGCCCTCGCCATGGGCAAGGGACATACGGCGGCGCCATCGCCATTCCGTTCGCTGCCATCAAGAGAACCCATGCCCCGCTTCCGCACGCGCATTTTCCTCCCGTTCGCCACGTTCGCCGCTGCCGCGACCGCGCAGGGGACCGACCTCCTGCTGACGTTCCGCTACCCGGAGCTGACCCTGTCCGGCAGCAGCGGCACGGTGCTGCAGACCCTCCAGCCGAACGAGGTCGCGCTGTTCGGCGGCGGGCCGTGCCCGGGCGTGTCGGCGGAGAAGTTCGCACCGCGCACCTGCTTCCACACCATGGCCGGCGACGAGAACACCGGCGGCGTCTACTGGAACCCGACGCTGTTCGGCGAGATCGACGCGCTGTGCGCGGCGCTGCTGACGCCAGCGGCGTTCAACGCCAACGCGCGCTCGATGTTCTGGTCGCCGAGCCAGCCGATGGGCACCAACATCAGCCTGCTGCCGCTGCGGCCCGGCGATGTCGGTCGCATCCACAACGCGCCGGACGGCCAGGTCGAGTACTTCATCACGCAGGAGCAGATCAACCAGTCGCTGGGCCTGCCGCTGACCAACGTGCTCGACATCGACGCGATCGCCTACCGGATCGGCACAGGTGTGTTCTTCTCGCTCGATGCCGACGTGCTGGCGAACACGCAGTGCGGCGGCCCCACGTTCATCCAGGACGGTGCACTGGTCGGCATCCCGGACTGGGCGATCACGTGGACGACCGATGGCCGCGTGCAGTTCCTCGCCCCCGGCGTCACGGCATCGGTCGTCTACACCGAAGCCATGATGGACGCGATGGTCGTCGCGGCGAACATCACGGATCGCTTCGGCGTCTGCATCACCAGCGCGGTCGACCTCGAGTCGATCGAGATCGATCCTGCGGGCTCCGCGACGGCGAGCTTCCCGTGCCCCGGCACGGTGTTCTTCGCGCCCGACTTCCTGTTCGCGACCGAGACGATGACCGGCGCCAGCCTGTTGACGACGGTCGGCGGCGGCTCTGTCTACAACGGCCCTTGCGGCGGCACCGCGCGCACCTGCGGCGGCGGTCCGACCTTCGGTCCGCAACTCGGCATCCAACCCGCCAGTTCGACGCAAGGCGCAGCCAGCTGGGTGAACGGCCTCGCGCTCGTCGCGGCCTGCCGGCACGTGCTCGAGCCACAGGTGCACAACCTCAACTACGGCGGCGCTGGCGGCCCCGGCACGAGCATCGATGCCTACTCGCCGTTCGCCTTCAACGTCTGCTGGGTCGAGCTCGTGCCGCCGACGGTGCCGACGTCGGTGACGGTGGCGCCGTTCTTCTCGCAGTGGTGCTTCCCGGACTACTACTTCCCGAGCCTGTTCGTGTGGACGTTCTACCCCGCGGGCTTCAGCACCTTCCCGACCATGGCGATCCCCCCGTCGTTCACCGGCAAGGTGCTGTTCCAGGGGATGGGTTTTGGCGGCAGCGGCTTCGAACTCAGCACGCCCTGCGTCATCGACACGTAGTCGACGCCGCACGGCCGGCGGGATTCTTGTCCAAAGCGGCGGCGCACCTGCCATGGGGAAGCAGACGGTCGTGCTGCCGCAGCGCACGGCCATCGGCGCTGCGCATCGCGATGCGATGCCCGCCACCGCTTCGCTGCGACCCGAACACGGTCCTGCCATGAGCTTCCCGCTTCGTCCGCTCCTGCTCGCCTGCCTGCCCCTCGCCACGGCGATCGCGCAGGTGCCGGGCGCCCTGCTGACCTTCAGCCAAACCGAGAACACCATTTCGATGGGCGGTGGGCCGTTGCAGGTCCTGCGTCCCAACGAGATCGCGTTCCTGCCGCTGCCGCCAGGCTGTCCGAACGGGGCCCGCACCGAGAAGTGGTCGCCGCGCACGTGCTTCCACGCGATGGCCGGCGACGAGAATGGCAACGGCCAGTACTGGAACCCCAACCTGTTCGGCTCCATCGACGCGCTGTCGACCGGCTTCACGTCCAACAACCAGCAGATCGCGCCGAACCCCCGCGCGGTGTACTGGTCGCCGTCGGCGGCGATGGGCACCAACATCAGCGGCCAGCCGCAGCTGCGGCCGGGCGACATCGGTCGCATCCTGGTCGACGGCACGGTCGAGCTGCTGATGAGCCAGGATCAGTTCAAAGCAGCGTTGGGGCTGGGCCCCCTCGATCCGCCGATCGACATCGACGCGTTCGCCTACGAGCCAGGACTCGGTGTCTACTTCTCGATCGACAGCCCTGCGCCGGTATTGGCGCAGCTCGCCTGCGTGCCCGGCTGGTCGGTGATCCAGGACGGCGATCTGTTCGCGATCCCCGCGTACGCGATCACGTTCGCGTTGAACCAGCTGGTCGCGGGCGTCTGGCCGATCAGCGCCTACCGCGTGAAGACCGAGGCGGACTTCGGCGCGATGCTGGCGAACAGCCAGATCGGCGACCGCAACGGCGTCGCCATCACCTCGGCGGGCGACCTCGAGAGCCTCGACATCTACCACGGGCCGGGTTCGCAGATCACGATGTTCAACTCGTGCATCAACCCGGTGCCGGTGCCCGACTTCCTGTTCTCGACGAGCACGATGACCGGTGGCAGCCTGGCATGCACGATCGGCGGCGGTCAGCCGGCGATGGGACCGTGCGGCTTCCTGGGCATCCCGGCGCAGTATGGCCTGCAGACTGGCGCCGCGGTCGGCATCCAACAGCAGCTCGCGAGCGTGGGGCCGGCGAGCCATGTGAACGCCCTCGCGTTCGGGACCACGGAGCGCTTCGTGCTCGAGCCCGTCGCGCACCAGCTCAACTACGGGCTGCTGGGAGGTCCGCCGACGGTCGTGCA